>JARBUB010000092.1 GCA_029239905.1 Clostridia bacterium | reverse complement strand
AAAATCCAAGAAACTCTTATTGCCCCAATCAAACTCTCCTTCTAGGTTTGCACTCCATACCAATCCAGGCAAGTGGTCTATCACATTTAAACAAAAATCTCTTGATTTACTGAGTGCAATTTCCTTATTCTTATTGCTTGTAATGTCCATTATTGAGATAACAACGTTTTTGCTGCCTTCAATTTCTACAGGAGTCACACTAGCCTTAAACCAATGATTCTGCTCTTTCCCTTTCTTGATTAACACCTTATTAATTTCAATATCTCTTGTATTTGTTCCTGAACTCAAGGCCTTATCGCATGCAAGCCTTATTTCACAGAACTTGCATATAGAGCTTGTGCCACATTTTTTATCTTCAATTTTGCTGCCATTGCAGTCGAAGCTTTCACCCATGCTTTTGTCTAATACTTCTTCCAGTTTCTTTTCCATAATAAGCAAAGCTGCATCATTTACTTGACTTATTCTCCCACCATCATTCAAAGTTATCATTCCAACAGGAGCAGAATTCAGTATTAGTTTAAGATTTTCATCTTCACTTTCCAGTGCCAACTCAGAGTTTCTAATATTGGTAATATCTCTAAAGATCACTACCACTCCGCCTATATTTCCTTCCTCATTCTTCATAGGAGTGCATGTAGCAGAGATATATTTTTCAGAACCATCTTTTGTAATCAGCTTTGTATTTTTCTTTAATCCGGCTTTTACATTTAATTTTATTGTCTGATTTATAAGGTTATTAATGACGTTGGAATTGTCGTCATTTAATAAACGAACAACGGTGTAAAAATTTATCCTATATGCCTCTGCAGCCCTCCATCCAGTTATCTCCTCTGCAACAGCATTCATATATACAATTTCATCATGAGTATCAGTTAATATTATTCCTTCACCTATACTATCAAGTATTATATTTTCGTAGCTTTTCTGCTTATTTAAGTTGCCTTTAAGCACTTATAACACCTTCTTATCATTAAGTTTTCAGACCTTATATTTCTTACTTAATATATTATAAATCATGTGAGGCATCATATCTAATGAGATTTGCTTCTCTACGGCACCAATATCCTTTGCCACCTTTGGCATTCCGTAAACTACAGAGGTCTTTTCATCCTGACCCATGGTTCTTGCGCCTTTTCTTTTCATTGCCAAAAGTCCTTTGGCTCCGTCATAGCCCATACCAGTCAATATTATCCCGATTGCCTTATCTCCGGCTTCTTTTGCTACAGATTCAAATAACACATCCACAGAGGGACAGTGACCGTTCACTTTATCATTGCTAAAAACTTCTACCTTAAACCTGTCACCAACCTTCTTAATTCTCATATGCTTATCCCCTGGTGCAATCAATACCTTGCCTTGTTCAATATAATCGCCAGACTCTGCTTCTTTAACGCTAAGACAGGTAGTATTATTTAATCTTTCTGCAAACATTCGAGAAAATATGGGAGGTATATGCTGCACTATTACAATCCCCGGTGTACAATTGTTAAGATGTTTTAGAACATTATAAATTGCCTCCGTACCTCCGGTCGAAGCTCCTATAGCAATAAGCTTTATATTGGTGTTGACTTTATCTGCAGCTGTGATGCTTGTACCTGGCCCACTATTTACCTCTTGTATCTTTGCATTTGCTGCGATCTTGATTTTGCTTATAAGATCAGCTATAAAATTTTCAACGCTCCTAGGTGATTGAACATCTGGCTTCGTTACAAAATCTACTGCACCGACATTCATGGCATCAAATACCGCTTCACTGATTGTACTTACCACAATTACAGGTAATGGATGCTGCGGCATAAGTCGTCGGATAAACTCAATACCATTCATTTTAGGCATCTCTACATCACAGGTCATTACATCCGGCTGGAACTCTAGTATCTTATCCCTTGCATCGAACGGGTCAACTGCTTTTGCAACCACCTTGATATTTGGATCAGATGCAATACCTCTTGACAACACCTCTCGAAAAACCAAGCTGTCATCAACTACCAAAACTTTAATAACCTTATTAACACCCATTCTGCCACCTCATTTAAAAACGACTCTAGTAATCTTTGTATTATATCAAATATAGCTATTCTTTCCTATAAACTGCAGGCATGATGTATTTAAACTTGGTAGCTTCTCTATTAATTGACTCTGAATGTCCAATAAACAAATAGCCTCCATATTCCAGACTGTCATAAAACTTCCGAACCAATTCATCCTTCGTTTTGCTGTCAAAATAGATCATAACGTTTCTGCAAAATATGACATGAAACTTTTTCTTGAATGGAAATACCTGATCCATCAAATTAAACTTTCTATATATAACTTCATTCCTTATCTTATCGGTAAGGACGTAATTTTCATCATCAAGCTTTTTGAAATAATTAGTCTTCCAAATTGATGGAAGCGACTCAATTTTGTCCTTGTCATACACTCCCTGCTTCGCGATATTCAATACCCTGTTTGAAATATCTGTAGCTAAAACTTTCGAATCCCAATAAATCTTATCTTTATTGAGATACTCATCAATAAGCATGGCAAGTGTATAGGGTTCTTCCCCGCTGGAGCAGCCTGCGCTCCATATTCTCAAATCTTTATCCCTCACTATTCTTGTCAAGAATGGAAGCACCTTGCTTATAAAATAATCAAAATGTTCTGGCTCTCTCATAAAAAAAGTATGATTAGTGGTAATTTTTTCAATTAGAGTTGTTACAGCATCCCCGGTCTTATCCGTTATAACATACTCATAGTAATCAGAAAAACTGCTGAAGTTTTTCTGAGTTAGCACATTATAAAGTCTTCCAGTTATTAAAGACTTTTTTTCCTGTTTCAGATGTATACCATAATTAGACTTTATATAACTAGAAAGCATAGAAAATTCCTTATCGGTAATAGTAATCAAAGTATGCACCTGCCTTTAAAGTTGAGAGAGGGTTAAAGCCCTCTCTCCTTGACTTCTAATACTTACCAAACTCTTTATCACTTAATATTATTTTTTTAGCGCTTGTGGCAGCGGCTTCTGATTGTGTTTCATAGTTTGAAGCTTCACCAACTCTTCTCTTTTCAGCCATATTCTCCAGCATTTCTAATACGTCTGGATTTAATTCCTCTAATCCTTTGTAAGACTTATATGTATTTTTCCTCAGCTTAAATCTGCTTACTTGTTCTCTTAATAGCTCTGCCTGCCCTGAAAGCTCTTCACTGGCTGCTGCACTTTCTTCAGAGGTAGCCGAATTTGTCTGAACAACTTGGGATACCTGCATTACACCCTGATTAATTTGTGATATTCCGGAAGCTTGCTCGTTTGAAGCAATTGCTATATTATTTACTAAATTAGCAACCTTTGCAACACCGTCAACGATGTTGTTCAATGCTTCTGCTGTTTCCCTTGCAATCTTGGTGCCGCCGTCAACCTTTTTGATTGAACCCTCAATCATATCTGTTGTCTCTTTTGCTGCATTGGCTGAACGTGCTGCAAGATTTCTGACTTCTTCTGCCACTACTGCGAAGCCTTTGCCGTGCTGTCCTGCTCTTGCCGCTTCAACTGCTGCGTTTAGTGCCAATATGTTGGTTTGGAAAGCAATTTCGTCAATTACTTTTATGATCTTAGATATATTTGCTGAAGATTCATTGATTTCTTCCATAGCTTTAAGCATTTCCTTCATTTGCTCATTACCTTGTACAGCATTGGCTTTAGCAGTTTCTGCAAGCATATTTGCTTCATTTGCACTAGCTGCATTTTGATTTGTCTGTGCTGAAATTTCTTCAATGGAAGCTGTCAGCTCCTCTATTGAGCTTGCCTGCTCTGTTGCACCCTGTGAAAGGGAAATGCTTGAATCCGACACTTGTTTTGCTCCTGAGGCAACCTGCTCTGAAGCAGTAGATATATTCGTCAGTATCTCATTATTTTTATTCACCATTTCAGCTAGCTTTTTGCCAAGAAGATCATTTTCAGACCTTACTGCAACATCTATGGTCAGGTCACCAGCAGCTATTCTTTCAGCAGCTAATGCTTGTCCACGTATATTTTCTATCATTTTGCCAAAGGATGCTGCAAGACTTCCAATTTCGTCCTTCGTATCTGCCTTAACATTTACATTAACATCTCCGACTGCGAGCTTATCAGCGGCTTCAACCATTTTGTTTACAGGCTTGCTTATGATACGGGATATAAATAGACCAAGTGCTATAGCAATTATGATGCCTCCTACTATTACGGATATCATTGTTATAGTAGCTGTTTTAGCAGCAGCTGTATTTGCATCTGAGCTTTCTTTTGCCAAGTCTGTTTTTAATTTCATAAGCTCATCTGTTGTATTTTGAACTGCATCTGCTATATCTTTAGCTCGACTGCTATTTAAAAGAATATATGCCTCAGCCTTTTGATTTGATTGAACAAGGTTTACGAATTCGTCACGGAATTGGTTAAAGTCGCTTATCGCTTTGGATAATGCATCAAAATTTTCCTGCACTTTAGCATCCTTTATACCAGTTTCAAAATTTATCAGACTATCAGCCATAGATTTGTCAAATTCTTGGAACTGATTTATTATATCTTGCCTCTTTGCTATATCGTTTTGTATATATACATCTCTTAATCCAACCCTAGCCCTCTGATAAGTTCTGGCTATATCCGCCAAATTAGGCAATGTTGCTGTATGACGCACATACATATCATTATTTAAGGCATCCATTTCTTGAATGTTTATGACCCCTACTGCCCCTACCACACCTGCTATAAGTGCTACAATTATAAAACCTATCAATAACTTTGCAGCAATTTTCATATTATAAAACCATTTCATTATTTATCTCCCCTTTACATTATTAAAACATCGGTTTTTATAACGCCTCGTTAATATCCACAATTTCATCTTCTGTCAGCAGCTTTTCGCAGTTCAGCAACAACTTTACGTCACTGCCGACCTTACCGATTTTCTTTATATATCTATTGTTAAAGCCCTTGTTTATCTGAGGAGGTTCTACAATATCCTGCTCCGGGATATTGAGCACCTCTGATACACTGTCTACGATAAGTCCTACAGATATATCCTTAATGTCAACAACGATAACGCAGGTTCTGTCATTATACTCCCTAAATGGTTTCTTAAACCTCAATCTAACGTCCATTACAGGTATTATTTTCCCTCTAAGATTGATAATACCCCTTATATGCTCAGGAAGCTCCGGCACTTCTGTAATTACTTGTATACCTATGATCTCTGTTACATACTTTATTTCAATACCATAAAATTCAGTGCCTATGTTAAATGTCAGATACTTACCCTTCTGGGTATCTTCTTCTTCAAATAGTTCCTCTTGCATCAATATATCAGCCATGTTTACAGCTCCTTTCTTGTTTATTATGTATATTTACTGCTTATCCAACATAAATATTAATTTTGTTACGTATGCTACACATTAATGTTTATTAAACCTGCTACATCAAGTATAAGGCTTATGCTTCCATCACCAAGCAAAGTGCATCCTGACAAGCCTACTATCTTTCTTATCTTCTTTATATAGGTTGGTAAGGTCTTGACTACAACCTGCTGCTCTCCGAGCAGTTCATCTGCAAATAAGCAGATATTCTTTCCTTCATTTTCCACCATAACCAATATGCCTTCATGAAAATGTTCCCGAGCACTCTTCACTTTGTAAAGCTGGTGCAGCCTTAGTATCGGGTAACACTCACCTCTTACCATTATCATCTCGTTGCCGTCTGGGTCTTTTATGCTATCTGATGCTTTTGGTCTAAAGGATTCCTTTATTGCAATTGTAGGTATTGTATAGCAGGATTTGCCTACACTGATATTCATGCCGTCGACAATGGCCAAGGTTAATGGTATCTTCATCGTTATCGTTGTTCCCAAGCCCAATATGCTGTCAACAGATACAGAGCCTCCGACTTTCCCAATATTTTTTACTACAACATCCATTCCCACTCCCCTGCCGGAGAACTCTGTAACGGCTTCTTTGGTAGAGAAGCCAGGTAAAAATATGAGATTAAATATCTCTTTTTCATTCATCTCCTCTTCAGGCTTATGCAACAAACCGTTCTGCTTTGCTTTTTCAAGTATTTTTTGCTTGTTTAGGCCTTTACCGTCATCTTTAATTAATATAACAACATCATTGCCTGCATTTTTAGCTTCCAATGTTATTTTCCCAAGCTTGTTCTTTCCGCTTGCTTCTCGATCATCTTTTCCTTCTATTCCGTGATCAATTGCATTTCTAACTAAGTGCATGATTGGGTCTGAAATATGCTCGATTATATTTTTATCTACTTCGGTTTCTTCGCCGATTATTACTAGCTCTACTTCTTTATTTAGCTTCTTGCTCATATCTCTAACTATACGATGCATTTTATGAAACGTTCCTGACAAAGGCACCATACGTATTGACATTACCATGTCCTGAAGCTCGCTGGTAATCTTTCGCAGCTGTCTTGCAGCTTTATTAAAATTATCTAAGTTAAGCTCTTTTAAATCCGGGTTTTGTGTTACCATAGCCTCAGCAATAACCATTTCACCAACCAAGTCCATAAGCTTGTCCATTTTGCCCACAGGCACACTAATAAAACCTTGCGCTGCAGATCCTTGGCTGTCAGTATTATTATTTTGTTTTACGCTTTGATTTGGCTGAATAATTGGCATTTTAATGCTATCACTTGCTTCTTTGGCCTTAATGCTCTTTTCAATAAAGTCTCCATCATCATGTAGCTCTGTAAGCATTAACTCCTTCAGAAACAGGCTTTTCATCAAGAATTCATATACTTCATCATAGCTTTGATTTGCTCTGAAAATAATTTCAAAGCCCATCTCTCTGATTTGTTGTATTGTGTCATCGTTTTCAATGATGTCTTCGGGAATATGTTTAATATCACTAGTTATACTTTTTAAGTTATGTATTATGGTATAAGCTCTGATATTCTCCATTTCACAGCCATCTTCAAAGAAAATCTTCGCTTTATAATTGTATTTATAAAGTTGCTTGTCTGAAGAAGACTGACTTATGTAATATTGAGTCTTTACCGACTCTTGTTTTGTGTTTTTTCCTTCGATAATAATATTGTTATTGCTTTTCAACTGGCTAATGTACACCTTAAGCTTATCAATAATGTAGGTTGCTTCTCCATCCGCATTGTCTCCATTTTTAATTTTTTCAATTTCCAATTTGATAAAATCAACACTTTCAAAAACAAAATCAGTTAATGCGGAGCAATCAAGGTTTATTGGTTTTTCTTCACGAAGAAAGAAAAACATATCTTCAATGATATGTGCTAGATTTGAAATTTCGTTAAAAAGCATCATGGCAGAAGAACCTTTTATAGTGTGCATTATTCTGAATATCTCGTTAATTGCATCTGAGCTGTAGCTTCCACACCTCTCGCTGCTCAATACTGTTTCCTCAAGTTGCTCAACAAGTTGACTGGTTTCAAATATGTATATGTCCAACATAGGCTCATTGGTATATTGACCTGACATATTATTTTCCCCCGTTTTTCTATAGTGCCAAAACTTTATTAATAGTCTTTATAATATGGTCCTCTTTAAAAGGCTTCACTACAAAAGTCTTGGCCCCTCTTATTATGGCATCCTTAACCATCACCTCCTGCCCCATAGCAGATAGCATGATAACCTTGGCGTTAGGATCGTATTGCATTATAACCTCAAGTGCAGCTAGTCCGTCCATCTCAGGCATGGTAATATCCATTGTTACTACATCCGGCTTGCACTCTTTGTACTTTTTTATAGCTTGAAGTCCATTTTCTGCTTCTCCTACTATTTCAAAGTCATCCTTTTCCAGCATTGTTCTTATTGCCATTCTCATAAATGCAGCATCATCAACAATTAGTATCTTTTTCATAATTACCCCCCTTTTTATTCTAAGTTATGGTTTAAATGCATCTAGTATCATTTTTAAAGTAAGCATTGTAGTATTTTTAAGAGAGAAACTAAAATTATCCAATCTCCACTTCAGGCAATTATAGTTTTTATGCCCTAAGATGATATCTGTTAGGTTCTCACTTTCAATTTCATGTTTTATCTCTCCAGCTTGCTTTGCTCTATCTATCAAAGTCTTAAGCATGTTTCTTCTATAATTAAATATTTCTTTTATTTTAACAGCTAAGGCTTCATCACTGGCTAATACGTCATATGCTTGATTAATTGCAGTTATAGCCGGATAATTTTCAAAGTATTCGACATAGGAGTTAATCCAGAACTCTATGGCTTCCCTTGCTGACAATTGCTTCATTTCTGTAGATTTGGCAATATCAGAATCAAATTGTGAATAATAATCTAATACTGCAATCAGCAATTCATTTTTCGACTTAAAATGCCTGAATAATGTCGCTTCAGACACACCTTGTCTTTTTGCTATTTCTCTAGTTGATAAGCCTTGAATTCCAAGCTCATTCATTACATCTACTGTAGTTAAGATAAGACTATCTTTCCTGTGTAACAACTTAATATCCATATTATTCCTCCATGCGTAGTAAACACTCACTACTAAGATTATAAAAGTATTGGTGATATATGTCAATCCTTGTAATATTATGTTATCTTTAGACGGTTCCCTGTACGATAAAAGACCATGAATCTTAAATATTCATGGTCTTTCTATATGCTATTTACGTTCAGCAAAATTGTCATTTTTATATTTGTTCTCTGCTTTACAAGCAGTACCATTGATGCCTCATTGGCCATAGAAATCAAATAATTCTTTAGCCATTTCTACATTTTTATTTTTCTTAAAGTAATCACAATTCTCGCACTTCATTGTATCACCTCCATGATACAATTAGTTTTCGTTTTTATTTATGTTCTATGCTTATTTTTCTAGGCTGTTTACAAAGTCTTCCCATTTATCATAAAAATCATTGCCAAATTTCAAATCTGTTTCATCAAACTTTATTTCTAATTCATCGATTTGTGCAGCAGTCATGCCCTTTTCGATCCATGGATATAGTATTTCATCTTCCTTCTTGATATGCTCTGTCAGAAGCTCTCTATAATGCTTCAAGCTATAGGTAATAAAAGAAGCATCTCCTGTTTCCAGACCTAAAAGCACAGATTTTACATAATATCTGCCCTTTTTATGGTCCTCCAGCATCACACTGATGATATCGGTATTGCCTTTTGCATAAGCAAAAAGTATATCCTCTTCCTTGGCATGATGGAATTTGTCTGCAAATTGTCTTATAAATTCTACACTTTTAAGTATAACTTCTCTATTGCTTTCTAAATCTGCATTCACGCTGTCACATACATCAGGTATTAATGCTAAAAGTCTTTTGATAAGAGTATGTTCAGCAACTAGTCTTTGAATTGGCTCTGTATATGTTATTTCTCTTGGAGCTTGAATATTGAGATCTTCCATTGCTTCCTCCACAGCTGTATCATCTCCCTTTATAACAGCCTCAATTTTTTTCATCATTTCTGCTTCTATATGCTTTGGTACATTGTGTATTTCAATGATATCCTTTAATAAACAAGTTCCGACGCTGCAAGTAACACAGCCTATCTCATAATCATTCAGTATTGTTCCTACTTTAGGAAACTCTGTAATAACTGATTTAATTGCCCTATTTAAATATTTTTCCATATCAAGCTCTCCTTAATGTTTATTTGTTAAGTTAATTTTATACAAAAAAATAGAAGCAGTAAGTGATTTGCATCACTTACTGCTGTGATATTAGCGACTTATTTTCTTTAATGTTCCTTGCACTTATTTTTATGTCCTTCTCTATATAACTTTCTTAGCTCTTGAACTTGTTCCTTGGTCAATACACCGTCTTCTACCAGTTTATTCATAACATTGTCCTTCTTGTACTCTTTAAAAAATGCTTTTCTTTGCTCTTCAGTCATATTTTCCAGCTTATTACGCATTTCTTCTTTTTCTTT
>JARBUB010000091.1 GCA_029239905.1 Clostridia bacterium | reverse complement strand
TGGCTTAATGAAGATATTTTTGACAATGAAACAAAAGATGAATTGCGTAAAATAGGACAAAATCCACAAGAGATTGAGGATAGATTTTATAGAGACTTAGAGTTTGGAACAGGTGGCTTGCGTGGCGTGATTGGAGCCGGTACAAACAGGATGAATGTCTACACGGTAGGCAGAGCAACACAAGGAATGGCAAGCTATATACTAAAAAAGAACATAGCAAATCCCAGCGTTGCTATAGCCTATGACTCCAGACGTCTTTCCAGGGAATTTGCTTCGGAGTCTGCAGCAGTATTAAACGGTAATGGAATAAAGGTTTATCTGTTTGAAGATTTACGCCCGACACCGGAGCTCTCCTTTGCAGTCAGAGAGTTGGGTGCTACAGCGGGGATAGTAGTTACGGCCAGTCACAACCCGGCTGATTATAATGGTTATAAGGTGTATTGGAGCGATGGGGCCCAAGTAGTTTCACCAATAGCCGAAGAGTTGTTGGCTGAGGTTAACTCCATAACTGATTTCAGCAGCATAAAGCGTATGGGCAGTGAGCAGGCAAGTGAGCTAGGGCTTTTAAAGCTTTTGGGCAAGGAAATTGATGATATTTATATAGAAAAAGTAAAAGGTCTTTCGCTTAATCCTGACTTGGGAAGGCAGCTAGGTGAAAACCTAAGCATCATTTATACACCGCTGCATGGCACGGGTAATATGCCTGTCAGACGAGTCTTGGAGGAAATGGGCTTTGCCAATGTTAAGGTAGTTCCTGAGCAGGAGATGCCGGATCCTAAGTTTTCTACTGTAAAATACCCAAATCCCGAAGAGCAGGACGCTTTTACTATAGCGATCAAGCTTGCACTAGAAAAAGATGCAGATGTAATAATCGGTACAGATCCGGATTGTGACAGAGTAGGAGTGGTAGTCAAAAATTCTGAGGGAAAATATGTAGTGTTGACTGGAAACCAAACCGGCGCACTGTTGGTTGATTATATGCTGCTGAATTTACAGCGAGCAAACAAGCTGAATGCAAAAAGCACAATTGTAAACACAGTTGTCACAGGCAAAATGGGAGAAACAATTGCTCGCAGCTATGGTACAAACGTGATATCTGTTCTTACAGGATTTAAGTATATAGGTGAGAAGATAAAGGAATTCAAGGAAGACAATAGCTATGAGTTTGTTTTTGGCTATGAGGAAAGCTATGGTTATCTTGCAGGAGACTTTGTCAGGGATAAGGATGCAGTGGTAGCATCAATGTTAATCTGTGAAATGGCTGCTTATTACAAGCAAAAAGGGATGAGTCTCTATGAAGCAGTGCTTGAGCTGTACGACAAGTATGGCTATTACAGGGAGGGACTTGGTTCTAAAGCCTTTAAGGGTAAGGAAGGCATGGAAAGCATGAGAAATCTTATGAATGATATTAGACAAAATCCAATTTCACAGCTGGATGGAGTTAAGATAGTTGAGTTCAGAGATTATTTGACTTATAAAGGTGTGATACCTCTACCCAAGGAAAATATGCTTTACTTTATATTAGAGGATAAATCATGGTTTTGCATCAGACCATCTGGTACTGAGCCGAAACTGAAGCTGTATTATGCCGTAATAGGCAGCAGCATGGAGGATTCGGAGATAAAGCTGGAGAAGTTGAAAAAAGCGGTATTGGGAGTTATAGAAACGTAGCGGCAGAACCATATGTCTGTCGAATTCTAATCACAATACCTTGAAGTAATTCGAAATATCTAATATAATTTAGTTATATTAGATTATATATCCAATAGGAGGGTCATAAGTGGAAAAGTTAATTATAACCGCATGTCTTACTGGAGCAGAGGTTACAAGGGATGTGCAGCCTAATCTTCCCATAACACCTGAAGAAATTGCAGATGCAGCCTATGAAGCATGGAAGGTTGGAGCGTCAATCGCTCATATACATGCCAGAAAGCCAGATGGTACTCCAACTCAAGATGTTGAGGTTTATAGAGAGATAAAGAAAAAGATAGAAGAAAGATGCGACATTATTTTCCAACCATCCACTGGAGGTGCAGTTTGGCACTCCAAGGAAGAGAGAGTACAGCCTGTACAGCTGATGCCTGAGATGGCATCTCTAAGCACCGGTACTTGCAACTTCGGCAATGATGTATTTATGAACTCTGAGGAATATATGGAGACCTTTGCAAAGATCATGAAGGAAAAAGGCGTGAAGCCTGAGGTAGAAATATTTGAAAAAGGCATGATCGACAATGCCATGAAGCTTGTAAAGAAGGGTCTTCTTACACTTCCAATACATTTTGATTTTGTATTAGGCGTACCCGGAGCTATGCCAGGAGAAGCTAGAGATTTGATGTATCTGGTTTCCAGCATACCACAGGATTGCACATGGACAGTAGCCGGTATCGGAAGATATGAGCTTCCTCTTGCAGTAATGGCAATCGTAATGGGAGGGCACGTGAGAGTAGGCTTTGAGGACAACATATACTACTCAAAGGGTGTTGTTGCAGATTCAAATGCACAATTGGTTGAGAGAATAGCCAGAATTTCAAGAGAGTGCGGCAGAGAGGTAGCAAGTCCTGCCGAGGCAAGAAGAATTTTGGGATTAACTAAATAATAAATAAGACAGATGGGCTAGAGGTAATATCTAGTCCATCTATTTTTATGCCCATAGTCACATTTTGTATGTTGCTGAAGTAATTTGAAATAATAATACGAACAAACTTTTGCATCATATAAAAGGATTTTCAATGAAAATGTAGAAATACTAATATATTACTATAATAAGTTTCGAACAAGATTCATCAAATACAAAATCAGTAGAAGCATCCGATTTTGCATGATCGAAGATGTATTTTTCGCGACTTATGAATTGGGGAAAATGTTTTGCACATTCTGATTTAATGTAAAATGTTTGGTGCAAAACATATAGGGGATAGGATAATTGAGGAGGATACATAATGCTTTTTGATACAAATATCGGCGCTTCTGTTAGGTGTAACAACTGCGGAAAACTGATTATGAATGAAATATCTCTATTTAATTTATCAAGAAGCGGTTTATACGAGGTAAAATGCAGCTGTGATAAGGTGGTTATGACCATCAAGAGCAGCAATTGCAAAAACTTCAGGATATATATTCCGTGTATTGTTTGCGAGAAGGATCACTTATTTATGTTTGATTCTAAACACGCATTGACAGAGAAGGTCAAAATACTTTCTTGCCCTGCTAGCCAGATGGACATTGCTTTTGTAGGAAATAAGGCTTTGGTTGAGGATTTAGCGCGCAAGCATGAGAAGGATTTACAAGAACTCATAAAGGTTCTGGAAATATAACTAAAAGATTTTGCAGCACGAGAATCAAGCTCGTGCTTTTCATACGTCATATCTGGGATTTTGCATTATATTTTAAATTTTGGTAATAATTCAATAGAGGAGTGATTGTCGCTTGAACGAGTTAATGGAAAAAAGTATGAACGATTTAAGAGAAATGGCAAAAGCCATGGGCGTAAAAAGCTATTATAAATACAAAAAAGATGAGCTGGTGCAGGAAATTCTAAGTACAATACACAAGGCCAAGTTAGAGCAGGGAATTATTAAGGAAAATGCTTCAGAAGTCGTGACACCAAAGGCACCGGAGCTTGTGCGACCGTCATCGCCGCCTCCACAGCCGCAACAGCAGGAAAGCGCATCAAATGCCGAGGATGAGAACTACCCATTTAAGAAGCCTCTTAATAGTGTGGAGAAGAGATTCTTAGAGAGCAAGGATGTTGAACAAGGCGGCAGTGCAGAAGGAATATTGGAAATACTGCCGGATGGTTTTGGATTCCTGAGATCTGATAATTATCAGTCAGGTGATAAGGACATATATATATCTCCATCGCAAATTAGAAGGTTTAACTTAAGAACAGGAGACAAAGTAAGCGGAATTACCAGAGCTCCCAAAGAATCAGAAAAATTTCAGGCACTTCTATATGTTCAGGGTGTCAATGGAGACAATCCTGAAACTGTAATTCGCCGTCCTTATTTCGAAGATCTCACACCTATTTATCCAGATAAGATGCTCAGACTGGAAACGGTACCCAAGGATTTATCAACAAGGCTGATTGATTTGCTTGCACCTATTGGTAAAGGGCAAAGAGGTTTGATTGTTTCACCTCCAAAAGCAGGTAAAACGATTTTATTAAAAAAAATTGCCAATAGCATCACTACAAATCATCCTGATGTAGAGCTAATTGTTTTGCTTATTGATGAAAGACCTGAGGAAGTTACGGATATGAAGCGTTCCATTAGGGGCGATGTAATATATTCCACATTTGATGAAATGCCGGAAAATCACTGCAAGGTAGCAGAAATCGTTTTGGAAAGAGCAAAAAGATTGGTTGAGCAAAAAAAGGATGTAGTAATACTTCTAGACAGCATCACCAGACTTGCAAGGGCTTATAATTTAACGATTTCACCAACAGGACGTACTCTATCAGGTGGTTTGGATCCTGGTGCATTATATAGACCAAAGAAGTTTTTGGGAGCTGCACGAAACATTGAAGAAGGTGGAAGCTTGACGATATTAGCTACAGCTTTGGTAGATACAGGAAGTAGAATGGACGACGTTATATTTGAAGAATTCAAAGGTACTGGCAACATGGAAGTGCATTTAGATAGAAAGCTTTCAGAGAAGAGAATTTTCCCTGCAATAGATATGAATAGATCGGGAACCAGAAGAGAAGAAGCGCTATTGTCAGCAGAAGGCTATGAGGCAATTTTATCGATTCGAAGAGCCTTCAGCAATGGTTCAAATGCTGAAGTTACCGAGTACTTAATCAATAAACTTATGAATTCAAAAACCAATGATGAATTTATTGACATTATCTTAAAGCAAACTAATTTTAGAAGCTAATATATACTAATTTAAAAAATAATTGCTTATTCAAAGAAGTTATGCTACAATATATGAAGTTGACAGATAATATATACAACCAGTGTAAATTAAGCAATCTTTGATATTTTAGAGAATGCTAGCTTAACTATACATAGGCTATTATGAAAGAGGTGAATAATATGAGAGAAGGAATTCATCCAAACTACGGCGAGGCTGTTGTAAAATGTGCTTGCGGAGAAGTAATCGAAACTGGTTCCGTTAAGAAGGAAATTAAAGTTGAAGTTTGCTCCAAGTGCCATCCATTCTTTACTGGAAAGCAAAAGTTCCTAGATGCAGGTGGACGTGTTGACAGATTTAAGAAGAGATACAATCTCGGCAAAAAGGACGAATAATAATTGAGGTTAAAGCCACTGGCTTTGGCCTCTATTTACTTTTTAATTACTTTTTATTTAAACGTAGGGGCGCACCCATGTGTGTCCGTATAAATTATCATTTTTAAGGGGGACATGCTATGTATGGACCAAAGGACCATGGCTGGATTGAAGTCATTGTTGGATCAATGTTTAGCGGCAAAAGTGAGGAACTGATTAGAAGAGTCAACAGAGCTAGAATCGCTAAGCAAAAGGTACAGGTTTTTAAGCATTGTATTGATGACAGATATGCGATTGACCACGTTGTATCGCATAATGGAACTAGGACTGAAGCAATTAAGATTGCAAAAGCAAAAGACATCCTCAAGTATTTAGATGAAGATGCCCTTGTAATAACCATTGATGAGGTTCAGTTTTTTGATGATGAAATAGTTGAGGTATGCGTCAAGCTGGCAGATCAAGGCAAGAGAGTAATAGCAGCTGGATTGGATCAAGACTTCAGAGGTGAACCCTTTGGGCCCACACCGGCACTAATGGCTGTTGCAGAATTTGTAGATAAGGTACAGGCTGTTTGCATGACCTGCGGAAACCCAGCAACACGTACACAAAGAATGATTAATGGAAAGCCGGCATCCTATCATGATCCCGTTATACTTGTAGGAGCTACAGAAAGCTACGAAGCTAGATGCCGCAAGTGTCATGAGGTTCCTGGCAAGGATGAACTATAATACATAAAAATGTAGGAGCTGACATAGATTGCATTTCCATAGGGAACGCAGCCAATGTCAGCCCTTTTTATTTCCTCATTTCCAAACCCTTCTTAAACTCCATTAGATATATTTCTTTTTCATCCAGCCAATACTTTCTGGCTGGCTTTTTTGTTTCAGGGTCTGGATCAAAATAACTCCACCAAACTGCAATCTTTATATTTGGATAATTGTCTATGGAGTCAAACATCTCTCTTATCCATGCCCGTTTATCGCCGCCTGCTGAGTTAGAGGCAAATTCAGTAATGATCCAAGGGTAATCACTATACATAACGCTAAATCTATCACTTATATTTTTATATATTTCGTTAAAGCCCCGCCATTTTTCGCCTGTTTTCTTTTCAAAATAGTTGCCGGTATTATAGCCTGTGACTCCGATAAGCTGAACGTATCCATCACCGGGATAATAGCAAGCTTGATTGTTCCAATTCAAGGGAGGAAAATCTCTGTCGTTGGGATTGAAAATCCAGATGGCATTATCCACCTTCTGCTCCTCAAATATCTGGTATATATGTCTCCACGCTTCGATGTAAACATCTGGATCACACATAGAGGCGATGCCGCTGTAGACAGTCCAAGTGCCATTCATTTCATTGTTCAGTCTAAAAAGTACAGGGTGCCCGAAGTCCTTCAACTGTCTGGCAAAATCCCTTAAGTATTCATCATATTCTCCATCAATAATATCATACACAGTACTGTGCAGGGTGTTCTTATTGTATTCTGTATCCTCAGTCTGCGTGCTCCACATAGTTTGAAGTGTAAGCTCCACTATTTTGCCATTTTCATGAGCCTGCTCCAATATGGGGGTAGGGAAATTGTGGCCAAGGTACATATAGTGCAGCATTACTGGAAACTGATAATTTATTTTTTGCTCTATTTCCTTGAACTTTTCAAAAGGCCTTAGACTGGCAGGATAAAAGATTCCCCAGTCAACAGTATCAGCATTCTTTATCTTGTTATAATAATCAAGGGCTTCACCGCCCAAATTTGAGACATCGGGCTTAAATTTTAAAGCAAAGACTGTGGGTTTAGCTTCTGTGGCCCTAAAGGAATTTAGTATCTCTTTTATAGTTGATATATCGCTTTCGGGGGCAGAGGTCTTAAAATTTAGCATGTAGAAGCTTCTTTTGTCTGTTACAACGATTGCCTGGTAATAATAGTTTTTGCCGGCAGGGTCTGAAGCAGCTCTAGATAAAGCTACTATTTTGGCCTTATATCCATTTATCATTGTATTTGAATTCTCCAGCAGCTTTATACCATTTACCTTTCGAAAGGTATCATTTAGAAGGTATTTATATATATACTTGTTGAAATACATATCCAAATCATCATAAGGAGAAATTTCCTTCGAAATCTTGAGATCAAGAGTACTGCTTGTAAACCTTATGAAATAAGGCTGATAGGAATCATCCATCTGCATGTTGTCGAGAACTGCTATATGAAATCCTAGTCCATCTATATTATATTCTCGAGGAATAGGAGCAGGTTCTTTGATTGGATTTAGAATTGGATTTGGGAGAAGGCTTGCTTTGCGGTTCTCTTTTTCTGCCGATGCGCTGCAAGCCGTGAAGACTAGAAGTAATATTGCAATAGCTATAGCAAATCTATTTTTCATACAATTTCTACCTCTCATAATTGATAAACAATATTAGTGTTATCAATATATGGATATTCTATATGTTTTACACAAAAATATTACATTAAATTAGGATGCGCAAAATACTTCCCCTATTTATACCCTACTTGTCTAGTATATCTTTTGTATCACTTAGCAAATTTAATGCTTTATCTATATCGTCAATTGTCATGCTGATATTGCCGATTGTATCATCAAGCTTATTATTGATGTCTGCAGAAAGCTTTTCCACATTCTCACTGAACAATAATACTTCGTCAACCACACTCAATACTTTGTCACCGGTAAAGGGCTTAATGATATAATGCTTTGCTCCGCACTGTATCGCCGATAAAACCAAACTCTTTTGGTCCAATGCGCTTACCATGATGATGTTTGCATCGGGAAAGTCCTTCATTATTTTTTTAACTGCGCCTATGCCATCTAATGTAGGCATTGTAATGTCCATTGTAACAATATCAGGAAGATATCTTTCATACTCTTTATAAGCTATCTCGCCGTTTAGCGCCTCTGCAACGACGGTATGTCCTGCATCAGTAAATATTGTGGCCAAATTTCTTCTTGCTATGGATGAATCATCTACAATCAATATCTTTGCCATTGAAGTCCTCCTGTAAATACGTATTTATGCTATATGTTTTGCAATAAACCTCTTATATGAATCACATAGGCAAAACATATAAATATTTTACCATATATTATTATCATTTTATATATTTAGCTTGGTAATCTCTGCAACCTTGAAAAAAATTGGAAGTAGAGATATACTATTATATACATGACTAAATCCTGACTATATAAGGGTTTAAATTAAGTTTGAAAGGTAACGAAATGAATATATTTAATGCGGAAAATATGGAGAGAAAAATAAAACCAAAGTCTGTTGGCGGTCAAGCAGTAATCGAAGGTGTTATGATGAAGGGCGTAGACAGCATAGCTATAGCAGTCAGAAAGCCTGATGGAGAAATTGCGATTAAAAAGCAAGAGCTTAAGAGCAATAGGAAAGGCATTTCCAAAATCCCAATTCTTAGAGGTGTTTTTGCCTTTGTTGACTCTATGGTTCTAGGAGTTCAGTCTCTGATGTATTCAGCACAGTTCTTTGAAGAGGATGATCCGAAGGCAAAGGAGAAAAAGCCTAATGCCTTTGATAAATTTATGGAAGCAAATTTTATTTGGATATCTGTTCTTCTCAGCATGTCCTTCACAATATTGCTTTTCATACTACTTCCAACGGTACTGGTAAATGTTTTTGAAAGATGGACAGAAAATACTGTGATACTTAACCTAATTGAAGGTGTGGTGCGTATAGGTATTTTTGTATTGTATGTAACTGCAATATCAGGCATGAAAGATATCAAGAGGGTTTTTGAATATCACGGTGCAGAGCACAAAACAATTTTCTGTTACGAGTATGGAGAAGAACTAACAGTGGAGAATGTCAAAAAGCATGGAAGACTTCACCCAAGATGCGGTACCAGCTTCCTGTTTATCGTTATGATAGTCAGCATACTGATGTTTTCCATGTTTGAATGGTCAAGTCTTTTCTACAGAATATTTGTTAGGCTTGCATTACTTCCTGTAGTAGCTGGAATATCCTATGAATTCATAAAGTGGGCTGGTAAAAGCTCAAGCAAATTTGCATGCATGATGTCAAAGCCAGGTATGTGGCTGCAGAAGATAACTACTAGAGAACCTGATGACAGCCAGATTGAAGTGGCTATCATCGCTTTGAAAAACGTGCTTGTGAAGGATACGGAGGCAGACAATTGGTAGCAAATACAATAAAGACTGCTTTGCAATTTGGGGTACAGCGTTTGAAGCAAAGCGGTTCGCCTAGCGCGATACTTGATGCAGAGCTGCTTTTGTTGCATGGGTATAGCTGTAAAGGCATTGCTATGAATAAAATTAAACTAATTACAAACTGTAATGATATAATTCCAGATGACATTTATAAAATATATATAGAGTTCGTCGAGCAGAGATGTCAAGGCAAACCTGTGCAATATATTACAGCGACACAAGAGTTTATGGGACTAGAGCTTGAGGTTAGCGAGGAGGTATTGATACCAAGAGGCGACACTGAAGTTTTAGTCGAAAAGCTTGTGGAGTTGGCGGATAAAAACGAAGCTCTGAATGTAATAGATATGTGTACAGGAACTGGAGCTATTGCAGTGAGCTTAGCGCATTTTTTACCCAAGGCAATGGTTACGGCAGTGGATATTTCGGAGGCGGCCCTAGATTGCTGCAGCAGGAACATAGAAAAACAT
>JARBUB010000090.1 GCA_029239905.1 Clostridia bacterium | reverse complement strand
ACTTTGCACAATATGATATGCAGCAGATTGTTATCTCTACAAAAGGTTATCAGATTGAAGAAGCAAAGGCTAAAATATCACACTTTTTATCAGATAACGGTGTAATAGTTGACACTGCAGATATTAATTTTTTTAACCAACAAGAGCGTATCAGCTTATTTATAGCAGATAATAAACTTCTGCTATGGGCCATCGCAATATTGTGGTTTATTGCAGCAATTCTTGGGATAACAAATATCATGCTTGTAGATATTGAACGACGTAAAAAGTATTATGCACTGCTAAGTTTTTATGGAAACGAATCAAAGGATATCCAAGGGCTTATTTTATGGAAATCATATTATATGGCATTATATTGCAGCTTAATAAGCATGATAATAGGAATTACAGCATCGTTTATCATATGTAAAAGTCTGAACATACCAGCTTATATTTCAATACACAGTATTACTTTAGGCATCATTATCCCGATTGCAGTATGCTTATTGGCTGCGATTTATCCGGCACATAGGGGTACTAATATAGATATAAACAAAACGATATGGCAGTTGGATTAGCATTTAAAATAGCAAAACATATTCAATAATGGTACAAAATAGGGTGAAAAACGTTCCCACTATATGAATTTAATACAAGATGTTTGGTGCGAAACATAAAAGTGCAGGAAATCTGCACTTTTTTTACAGTTTAAGATAGGAAATGAAGGAAAATTTCTTTTCTGTAAAGAATATATCAAGGATAATATAAAGTAAATACTCTTAAAGGAGTCGAAATAAATGGGCAAAAACAAGATTTGTGTAAAAATCATGGAGCAGGATTATGTTTTAGTCGGCGAAGAAGAGCAGGAATATTACCTTGATTTAGCTCAAAAGGTCGACGGTATCATGAGAGAAATATCTAAGGGTAATAACAGGTACAATGTTAACATGGTAGCAGTACTTACGGCGCTTAATTTTGCTGATGTTCTCTACAAAACCCAAATGGAGCTAGAGAATACGACTGAAAAGCTTGAGACTCTACAGTCTGAAATGCAGAAACCTTTTGAAGAGCTTAACAGTTTAAATCAAGAGATAGAGGCCATAAGAGAGCAATACACAAAAACGCAAAGTGAGTATACGAAGACTCAAATTGAGTTAGGTAAAATTAGTAGAGAGTGGGCAAAAGCTCAGGAGGAAATGAAGGATTTAAGCGTTGAACTTGATGTGTCAAGGCAGGCGATTGATGATCTTCAAGGTAAACTGTTTGATCACCAAATAGAGCTTTTAAAAGCCAAAAAGGAATTAGATGAATTAAAAAGCAAACCAGGCTTTGATAAACAAGATAGAAACAAGAATGCGAGCTATAAAGCAAATATTAAAAATCAGAATAAATAAGTCACTATATCATATTATTTCGATGCCTATGGAAAGATAATACTGTAAATATATGTTTTGCACTAAACCGCTTACATAAATCAGATTTGCAAAACATTTATAAAACTGAATGGAAGTGAAACGATGAACAACATAGAACTACTTGCACCAGCAGGCAGTATGGAAGCTTTAAAAGCTGCTGTCGAAAGCGGTGCAGATGCAGTATACATAGGCGGAAGTAAATTTAATGCCAGAGCATTTGCCGACAATTTAAATGAGGATACCTTTAAAGATGCAGTTGCCTATGCACACGTTAGAGGTGTTAAAATATATGTCACTGTTAATATACTGATATTGCAGAAGGAACTTCAGGAAGTAATGGAATACATAAACTATTTATATAGTTTGAATGTTGATGCAGTGATTGTACAAGATATCGGTCTTATCATGATGATTAAAAAGCTGCTGCCTGATTTTGAAGTGCATTGCAGTACTCAAATGGCTATACATAACACTGATGGCGCCAGCCTGCTTTATGAGTTAGGTGTTAAGAGAGTAGTGCTAGCCAGAGAATTGTCCTTGACGGAAGTAAATCAAATTGTAGATAGTACAGGTATTGATGCTGAAATATTTGTGCATGGAGCACTGTGTGTGTGTTATTCCGGACAGTGTTATATGAGCAGTCTAATTGGTGGCCGCAGCGGCAATAGGGGCAAATGTGCCCAGCCATGTAGAAGAAAATATCGTCTGTACGATATTGGCGAAGAGGAAGAAACTGAGATAACCAATGGTGATTACTTAATAAGTACAAGAGATTTGAATACTTATGAGAAATTAAATGATATAGCTGCTTCTAAAGTAGCTTCACTTAAGATAGAAGGTCGCATGAAAAGGCCAGAATACGTTTCTATTATAACCCATCATTATCGCGAAGCCCTTGATTGCATACAAAAGGGCAAGGGTAGCTGCATATCAGAAGAAGCTTCCTATGAGCTTAAGATAGCATTCAACAGAGAATTCACTGAAGGTTACTTATTCAATAATAGGAATCAGCAAATTGTTAGTAGAGAACGGCCAGACAACAGAGGAATATTTATTGGAAGAGTTCTGAGCCAAGCGGGAAATATGGCTGAGATATTGCTTGTGGACAATTTTATAAATGATGGTGACAGTATAGAAATCATCTCAGAAGATGGTAAATCAGCCGGCTGCATAATAAGTGGAATAAAGAAGGATAACGTGACTGTGAAGTCAGCTAAGGCCGGCGACAAAATCAAGATATTTATGACACAGAGAGTTGTGGCAGGAAGCTATGTAAATAAGACCCTAGACAATAAGCTTTTTCAAAAAGCAGCTGAAGAGTATGCATTTACAAATAAAAAGAAAATACCAATTAAAGGTGTTTTCATTGGTAAAATAAATAATTCACCAATTCTTGAGATAGAGGACCATGATGGTAATTATATAAAGGTCATAGGGGAAGATTCTATACAGCCGGCAGAAAAACAAGGCGTATCTGAGGCTAAAATTTCTGAACAAATGAATAAGACCAAAGATACTCCCTACATATTTGAAAGCATAGATATTAAGATAGAAGAAAATAGCTTTCTAAGTTTAAAAACAATAAATAGCCTTCGAAGAGATGCACTAGATCAGCTATCATATAAACGTACAAATAGTTATGAAGGTCGAATAGAAGAGATTGATATAAAACAAGGGATTAGCTATTTTACAGCAAAAGCTGCAAAAGATAGTAGCTCTCAGCTTGAGCTGATTGTTGGAGTAAAAAGCCTTCAGGCAGGAATCCGTGCGATCAATGCTGGCGCAGACTCCATTTATATTTTCGGAGACTATAGATATAAAGAAAGCTTGCAGCTTATTGATGAGCTTTCTGCACATTGTAATTCTTCAAAATGCTCATTATTTTATGTATTTCCTCAAATAACCCGTGATGCTGAGACTAAAGCAATTACAAATATGCTTATGCAGGCAACTGAGAGAAATAAAGAGCTAGGACTGGTAGTTTCAAACATAGGTCATGTAAAAATTGCAGAGAGAATGGAATCTGCTAAAGTTAGAGGCAATTTCACTTTGAATGCCTTAAATAGCGCTGCCCTGGACTTCTATCATTTGAGAGGGCTACAAAGTCTCTGTGTTTCACCGGAATTGAACTTGACTCAAATAAAAGATTTAAAAAGCGCCGCACAAATTGAACTGGAAGCTGTTGTATATGGATATTTACCAGCTATGATTACAGAGTATTGTCCTGCTTCTGCAGCAGGAGGTTGCGATATTTGTGAAAGCGGATGCAATGGGAATTATGGTATTATAGATGAGAGAGATAAACTTTTTAAAGTAATTAATATGGGAAATTGCAGAAGTACCATTTTAAATAGTGATGTTTTATGTGTTTATGATAATTTATCAAACATTATTGAAAGTGGCATCAGCAAGCTGAGGCTGGACTTCTATGATGAAGATGAAGAGGTCGTTTTTCAAATTGTGAAAGCATATAAAGATAAATCCTTAAATCTGTTTGATAAAAAAGATAACAGCGCGATAGAAGCAGTTAAAAAGAAAGGTTTTACAAAGGGCCACTACTTTAGGGGAATTGATTAATAATAATCAAAAAAGTTTGTATTTACATAGGAGGAGAGCCAAATGGATAGCAATATCAAAGTTCTAATGATTGAAGATGAAGAAAAAATGAGAGATCTAATGAAAATAGCTTTCAAAAAGGAAAGCATTGAGACTTTTGAAGCCGTTGATGGTAAGCAGGGTTTAAGCATGTTCAAGGACAATAATGTGGACATTGTTGTATTGGATATTATGCTGCCGGAAATTGATGGCTGGACTGTATGCAGGGAAATCAGAAGGAGTTCCAATGTACCAATTATCCTGTTAACAGCCAGAGGAGAAGAATTTGATAAGCTATTTGGATTTGAATTAGGTGCTGATGATTATATTGTTAAACCATTTAGCCCAAAAGAGCTTGTTGCAAGAATCAAAGCTTTGTTAAGAAGGACAGATAACAGGAGCAATGAAACTACACATATTCTTGAAATTGGAGAAATAATAATTAATCGATTATCAAGAGAAGTTATCATTGAAGAACGTATCATAAATCTAACGAATAAAGAGTATGAATTGCTTTACTTTTTAGCTACGAATCCTAAAATTGTATTTAATAGAGAACAGCTGCTATTAAAGGTATGGGGCTATGAGCAATACGGGGACCCTAGAACTGTAGATACACATATTAAGAAGCTTAGAGAGAAACTAGGCGATTTCAGCAATTATATTACAACAATTTGGGGCGTTGGCTATAAGCTTGAGGTGCCAAAATGAATAGAAATAAAATAGCAGTCAAGCTTTGGATTGGTATCATTTCTTTAACGATAGCCATATTGTTTTTGAGTATGATTTTCCAGACCAGATTCTTGTATGTATTTTATTTAAATATGGAGATCCGGCAGGCAGAGAAAGATGCCAACAAGATTGCCAACTATATTGCTAACAGTCAGTATAACTTTAATGCACCATACAACGAAGTTATACGTAGAGTTAATGATATAATTATTGTCACTGATAATGATACTAGAATTGAGTATGCCAGAGGCACGGATGAATATAAAAGGGGCAATATCTTTGGAACTGATTTTATGAAGAAAATCAGTAAATCTGAATTTGTCCATGAAAGAAATTTCATGATTAGAAATATGGACACTCTATTGGTTGGGGTGCCTATTATTAAACGTGGAGTTAGCGAGAAAAATATAAAGCAAATGCTTAATGATGATCCTTTGGTTGCGCAAAATACAAAACCAGAGCTAATAGGTGCCGTGTATATTGCCACACCTCTAGAGAAGCTTGAAACTACGAATAATGCGATAAAACTGCAATTTCTTTATGTTTTCATTGGAGCAATCTTTTTGGCCTCGCTTTTATCACTCCTATTATCTCAAAGCTTTTCGAAACCCTTGATACTTATAAACAACGCAGCTAAGGAGATAGCGAAGGGCAATTATAATAACACAATCAACCTAAAGTCCAGCGATGAAATCAAGGATCTAGGTGAAACTATAAATAATCTGTCAGGGCAATTGTCTCGAGTAGAGAAAATCAGACGAGAATTTATAGCCAACGTTTCTCATGAAATAAGAACGCCTCTAAGCTATTTACAGGGGTATACGGAAATATTATTGGACGGATTGGCTGAAAGCAAGGAAGAAGAGCAAAAGTACCTGAATATAATTATGGAAGAATCCATCAGATTAAAGTTAATGGTAAATGAAATACTTCAGCTTTCTCAAATTGAAGAAGGCTTTGCACCGATTAATATCAATTCTTTTAGCATGGATGCACTAATTAAGAGAACCATTGATAAAGTGTATTCATATGCTGCAAAGCGAAACATATCTATTAAGTTTAATAATATATCTGATGATTTGCTGCTTTGCCTGGGTGATGAAAGCAGAATCAAACAAGTAGTCATAAACCTTCTTCACAATGCCATTAAGCATTCCTATAATTATGGCAATATACTGATAAACTCCTATGTGCAAAGTGATAAGATTTATATATGCATAAGAGATTTCGGAGAAGGTATTCCTCAGGAGGATTTAAACTTCATATTTGATAGATTTTATACCATTAACAAAGCAAAATCTGAGGAAAGCAGTGGTTTAGGTTTAGCCATTGTAAAAAGCATTATCAACTCCCATGGAAGTGAAGTCACAGTAAACAGTGTTGTGGGAGAGGGTACTGAATTCTGTTTTTGGCTGCCGGCTTATATTGAAAGAAGTGACGAGTAATTAAAAGAAGGTGAAATATTATGAACGAGAAATGTCTTAGGACTTTAGAATACAAGAAAATAATCAGCATGCTATGTGATAATACTGTATCCACAATGGGTAGAGATATCGCAGAAGCACTAGAGCCCTCTATTGATTTGATTGAGGTAAGAGAGCTTTTGCAGGAGACTTCTGAAGCGGTTAATCTTTCTCTTAAAAAAGGGAATCCTCCCTTGCATGGCATCCATGACATCAGAGTTCCACTTAGAAAGGTAAAGATGGAGGCTAGCTTAGAGCCTGGTGAGCTTCTAAAGGTTGCTGACACCTTAAGAAGTGGCAGAATACTTAAAAGCTATATAAGTGATAACAAGGGGGAACAGCAGTTTCCAATTATTGAGTATTATATTGATACTTTAGTGACGTTTAAAGCGATAGAAGAAAGTATATATAATGCCATTGAGAATGAAGAAGAGATTTCTGACAGAGCCAGCAGTGCACTTCACAGTATTAGAAGAAAGATTAAGGACAAGGGCTCAAGTATAAAAGAAAAGCTAAACCATATGGTGACTTCCTCAGCCTATTCAAAATATTTACAAGAGGCAATAGTTACAATTAGAGGAGATAGACACGTAATACCGGTAAAGTCGGAGCATAAAGGACAAATTCCTGGTATCATCCATGATCAGTCATCTACTGGAGCTACTTTGTTTATAGAGCCTATGGTTATCGTAGAAATGCAAAACGAGCTTAAGCAATTAAAGCTAAGCGAGCAAGAAGAAATCAGGAGAATATTGGCAGAGCTTTCTCAGATGGTAGGGGAAAAGTATGAAAGCATTAAACAGAATGCGGAGATACTAGCGACTTTAGATTTTATATTTGCAAAAGCAAAGCTTTCCTTAGCACTAAGGGGAGTGGAGCCCAAAGTGAATGACAAAGGCATTATAAATATTAAAAAAGGAAGACACCCTCTTCTGAAAGCCGATTCTGTTGTACCTATTGATATTTATATTGGTGAAAGCTTTAATACTCTGGTAATCACCGGACCTAACACCGGCGGAAAAACAGTTACTCTGAAGACAATGGGCTTGCTTACCTTAATGGCCCAGGCGGGTCTTCACATTCCGGCAGGAGACTTCAGTGAGATAGCAGTTTTTGATGAAGTATTTGCTGACATTGGAGATGAGCAAAGCATTGAGCAAAGCTTAAGCACCTTCTCATCCCACATGACAAATATAGTAAGCATCCTTAAAAACCTGACACCAAATTCTCTGGTGTTATTTGATGAGTTGGGGGCAGGTACTGATCCGACAGAAGGTGCAGCATTAGCCATGTCCATACTAGAGCTTTTATACAAGAAAAGCATTAGAACTGCAGCTACCACCCACTATAGCGAGCTAAAAATCTATGCACTTTCAACACCAGGTGTATGCAATGCCAGTGTGGAGTTTGATATAGCTACTTTGAGACCTACCTACAAGCTGCTTATAGGAATACCTGGAAAATCCAATGCATTTGAAATATCCAGTAAGCTTGGATTGAGTGATGAAGTAATTATAAGAGCGAGGGAGTTTATAAGCAAGGATGATATAGAATTTGAAGATATTATAAAGGACTTGCAGGAAAACCGAAAAAGGACTCAGGAAGAAAGCGATCTTGCTTCACGTATGAGATTTGAAATAGAAAAAAACAAAAAGGATCTTGAAAGTAAATTAGAGAAGCTTGATGAGCAAAAGGAGAGAATGCTTCGGGATGCACAAAGAGAAGCACTTTCGATCATTAAGAGATCTAAGGAAGACGCGGACCAGATAATCAAGGAGCTTCGTGACGCCATGGAAAGGGAAGCTGCAGATAAGGCAACGATTATTGAAACTGCAAGACTAAAACTTAAGAAGAGGCAAGATGAAACAGAGGAGAAGATTGGTGAAGCAGTGTTTAACAAGGTCAGTCATAAACCTCCAAAACAGCTGAATCTGGGTGATACAGTGAAGATTGTGAATCTCAATCAAAAGGGCTATGTACTGACGCTTCCTGATGAGCAAGGGAACTTGATGGTACAGGCAGGCATTATGAAGGTTAATGTGAACTTAAGCAATTTAACATTAGAGCAAGAAGAAAAGCAAAATGTAAAAAAGCAGGCGAATCTTAACTTAAACAATGAGAAGGCTCGTTCAATATCTTCACAAATAGACGTGAGAGGGCAGAGTCTTGAAGAAGCATTGATGGAGGTTGACAAATATATTGATGATGCCTACTTGGCGGGTACTGGGCAGGTAACAATCGTCCATGGTAAAGGTACTGGAGTTTTAAGGGCTGGTATCATGCAAAGCTTGCGCAGTCATCCTCACGTAAAGTCAGCAAGAGGCGGAGCCTACAATGAAGGTGGTTCAGGAGCAACAATAGTAGAGCTGAAAGGCTAGGTGAAGTATATGAATATACTAATTAGTGCTTGTTTATTAGGAGTCAATTGTAAATATAATGGAAGAAATAATGACGTTCCGGGAATGATTAAGCAAATGAAGGATGTAACATTAATACCAGTCTGCCCAGAACAGCTTGGAGGCTTGACTACACCAAGGCCTCCAGCAGAAATAAGCGAAGAAGCAGGTATATTTAGTAAAGAAGGTAAAGATGTCACAAGACAATTTCACTTTGGTGCTGAAGAGACACTAAAAATTGCTAAGATGTACAACTGCGAATACGCAATCATGAAAGAGAGAAGCCCTTCCTGCGGCAGCAATCAAGTATACGACGGTAGTTTCACTGGCAAAGTGAAGCCCGGTGAAGGAATTGCTTCGGCGCTACTAAAGAGAAATGGCATTAAAGTTTATAGTGAAGAAAACTTTGATAAATTAGTTGATATACTAAATAAGAAATAGTAGAAAGCAAATATTTGAATTTAAGATTTGTGATTACCAATAAAAAAGGGCGCCGAGGCGTCCTTTTGCTTTACCTACATATGAATTTAAGGAAAAGATTACTCAAAGGGGATAGGGGTCTATTTGACATATATATCAAGTAGAAGGCTCTTGATAGATCAAGGCCCTCAATATCAAAGGCTTTCAACAAACCGCAGCTTACATAATCCTGGACACTTAATTCAGACATGATAGAAACGCCTAAACCCATGCTAACACTTTGCTTAATAGCTTCTATACTATTCATTTGACCAGTAATATTTATTGAGCTTTTCGGTATACCGCTTTCTTCAATAATTCTCTCAAATTCACGCCTTGTTCCTGAACCTGTTTCTCTGATGATGAATCTTTCCTTTGCAATGGTGCTAAAGGGGATTTTATTATCATCTATTGCAGCATATCTTTCATTGTTCGGGGTTATCAGTACTAATTTGTCATCGGCAAGCTTATTACAGCTAAGCTTAGAGCCTTCATATTTTGTACCAACTATTCCTATTTCATATTTCTTTTCTAATACAGCTGTAGTGACCTCGGCAGAATCCATCTGAGTTATAGAAAAGCTGATATCCTTATATATTTCAGTAAAGTTTTGTAACAGTCTTGGCAAAATTATTTGACTAGGTACTGTTGAAGCAGCTATCTCTATTTTTCCTTTGATCGTATTGTTGTAGCTGCTTAAAGAAAAGACAGCATTATCTCTAATATTAATTAAATTTACAGCATACCCATAAAACAGCCCTCCAGCCTCTGTAGGCTCAATACTTTTACCAGAACGATCAATTAACTTCGTCCCTAGCTCTTTCTCCAATGAACTGATATGCGCACTTACCGTTGGTTGCGTAAGATATATTGCATCAGCAGCTCTTGAAAAGCTTTTATGTTTAACTACATATACAAAGGCTTCTATTTGTTTAAAATCCATAAAGCACCTCAATTGATAATTTCTAAACATACTTAAATTATAGTACATCTCTTTCTACAGATTGTCAAAG
>JARBUB010000002.1 GCA_029239905.1 Clostridia bacterium | reverse complement strand
TTATCGCTTGACCGGAATCTTATCTTATCATGCATCGTACATTATGTCAACAGTTAATTTCAAATTCGTTTATATAATTGAGATTATCCTGTTTTCACTTTCTCGTATGTTTTTCGGTTAGCTTGTCGCTTGACCGGAATCTTATCTTATCATGGCCTGTATCATGTTGTCTACTAGAAATTTATGCCAAAATACTAAGGAGTAAAATCTATATACACTATATTATAGTTTCAATAGTAATATTATCATTATTTCTTAAGGATAAATCTATAAACCTCGGATTTTCAAGCCCTTTTCCATCAGAATCGATATAAACCATTATTTCTGGTCTGTAATTAAAGCTGTTTTCTTCTTCTTGATTTGCAATAACACCTATATCTCCCGTAGAAAGTTTAACCCACTGGCCGTAAGGATAGATACTGATACTATTTATAAGTCCATATAATATTTCTGAACTGTAATTGTTTTCCCCTGCACTTAGAAGATATTCTACGCTTTCGTTTTTCTCAAATTTTTGTCTATAAGGTCTATCATTGGTGAGAGCATCAAACATATCACATAAGCTTATTATCTTAGCCATTTGATGGATCTTCTCATTTTTTAATCCCAGTGGATACCCTTTACCATCATATCTTTCATGATGTTGTAATACAATACTAGCTACTTCTAAATTGATACTGTCAGTTTGCTGTAATATGTCAAAGCTGTATTTAGGGTGTCGCTGCATAATCTTTTTTTCTGAATCAGTTAAAGCTTCTACCTTGTATATAATATCTCTTGATATTTTCTGCATGCCTATATCATGCAATAAAGCTGCAGTACCAAGAACCTTTTGTCTGCTATATGGTAAAAACATCTCCCTTGCTACACAAAGAGAATAAAGCGCAACATTTACACTATGATTGAATACATTATCTCCTAATGCCCTAATAGGCAATAACAACTTAATTATATTGTCATTATTCAATATTTCAAATAAAACCTTTTTTATTTGCTCCATATCTTTATCTTGTTTAATAAATTTTTTTGCCGTAGCATCTATTATATCTTCTATCTGCTTTACTATTATTTGATTAATGTTAATCTCATATGTATTAAAACTATCATTGACCTTTCTATATACAAAAATATAATCGTTATAGCTTTTAAATAGTCTTTGAACTATTGTGTCATTCAAATCAGAATTTTTTTTAACAAGGACACTTCCCATGGAATTATATATATCTTTTGCTATGATATCACCTTCCATAAGTTCAGTTACTCTTATTTTAATGATTCTTTCTGCCACAAAAATTCCCCCTCATTTGTTTTACTTAAACTAATTATATTTTTGTATTAGTCTTGGTCAATATTCCTTATAAAGTAAAATTTATACTATTAATAGTTTGTAAAAAGCTGTTACCCGATTACCAGCTAACAGCTTTTATACTTATTCTAGTTCCGCACTTATTTTTGCTATAGATACTATACTATCACTATCATCTACTCTCATTACCTTAACGCCTTGTGTACTTCTTCCTAATTCCGAAATTTCATTGACATTAATTCTAATGATTATACCACTTGTGTTTATAAGCATAATTTCATCATTATCTTTTACAATCTTCATACCTACAAGACTGCCTGTTCTTGATGTTATCTTAGATGTAAGTATTCCTTTTCCGCCTCTTGTTTGTATTCTATACTCTTCCACCGGAGTTCTCTTTCCAAAGCCATTTTCACTTATAACCAACAATGCAGCAGTTTCCTCTATTATATCCATTCCGATTACTACGTCATTCTTGCTAAGGTTAATGCCCTTTACTCCTTGAGTGCCTCTTCCCATACTTCTTACATCATCTTCACTAAACCTTATAGACATACCTTCTTTAGTAACAGTTATGAGTTCTGTTGTTCCTCTTGTAAGCTTTACAGAAATCAGTTCATCCTGTTCTAGTAAAGTTATAGCTGTTATTCCAGTATTTCTTGATGTTTCATATTCTTGCAACTCTGTTTTCTTTACTAATCCATGCTTTGTCATGAATATTAGATACTTTCCATCTTGGAAATCCTTAATATTTATAACAGCACTTACTTTTTCATCCGGGTCTAGCTGCAGCAAGTTAACCAATGCGGTACCCTTTGCCTGTCTGCCTGCTTCTGGTATTTCATAAGTTTTAAGCTTATACATTTTACCCTTGTTTGTGAAGAATAAAATATAGTTATGTGTAGAGGTTATGAAAAGATGTTCAACAAAATCATCTTCTCTGGTTTGTAAACCAGTTATTCCTTTTCCTCCACGTCTCTGGCTTTTATAAGTGTCTGATGGAAGTCTCTTAATGTAGCCGAAGTGAGTCATAGTAACTGCAACCTCATGCTCCTCAATGAAATCTTCATCATTCAACTCTTCTAGAGAAGCTGTTATTCTTGATCTTCTCTCATCTGCATATTTCTTCTTTATTTCAAGAAGTTCATCTTTTATAACCATAAGCATCTTATATTCGTTTGCTAGCAATGATCTAAAGTATTCGATATCTTTTATTAGTCCAAGATATTCTTCCTCTAGTTTGCCTCTCTCCAATCCTGTAAGTGCTCTAAGTCTCATTTCCGCTATAGCATCTGATTGAATTTCAGAAAGTCCAAATCTATCCATCATTTTTTGCTTCGCTTCAGCAACAGTCTTTGAACCTCTTATTATACTTATAATCTCATCTATATGATCAAGAGCTATTCTTAAACCCTCTAATATATGTGCTCTAGCTTCTGCTTTTCTAAGTTCATATTGCGTTCTTTTTGTTACTACATCTATTTGGTGATTTACGTAATGTCTTATTATTTCTTTAAGATTTAGAACCTTTGGTTGTCCATCAACTAATGCAAGCATTATGATTCCGTAGGTATCTTGCAATTGTGTATGCTTATAAAGATGATTCAGCACTACATTGGCGTTTACATCTCTTTTTAGCTCTATAACAATTCTCATACCGTCTCTATCAGATTCATCTCTAAGATCTGATATACCCTCAAGCTTCTTATCCTTCACAAGCTCTGCAATTTTTTCAATTGTATTGGCTTTGTTTACTTGGTATGGTATTTCAGTAATCAAAATTCTTGACTTATTTCCTGACATTTGTTCTATTTCAGCATTTGCTCTTACAACAACCTTGCCTCTTCCAGTAGCATAAGCTTTCTTTATTCCCTCTCTGCCCATTATTATACCGGCAGTTGGAAAATCTGGCCCCTTTATATGCTTCATCATTTCATCTAATTCGATTTCCGGGTTCTCTATTGTGGCAATAACGCAGTCTATTACCTCACCTAAATTATGAGGAGGTATGGATGTTGCCATACCAACCGCGATACCATTTACTCCGTTAACCAAAAGATTAGGAAATCTTGCCGGTAATACAGATGGTTCTTTTAAACTTTCATCATAGTTAGGAATAAAATCTACTGTATCTTTTTCTAAATCACGAAGAAGTTCCATTGATATCTTTGCCATTCTAGCTTCAGTATAACGCATTGCTGCTGCGCTATCTCCATCGACGGAACCAAAGTTACCATGTCCGTCTATCAATTGATATCTATATGAAAAATCCTGTGCCATTCTAACCATGGTATCATATACTGCAGTATCTCCATGAGGGTGATATTTACCCAAAACTTCACCAACTGTAGTAGCTGATTTACGATATGGTTTATCTGGTGTAAAACCTACATCATTCATTGCATATAGTATACGTCTGTGAACTGGTTTAAGTCCGTCTCTTACATCTGGCAGCGCACGAGCAACAATAACACTCATGGCATAGTCTATAAAGGACTTTTTGACCTCATCTTCTATATTTATTGGAACTACTCTTTGTTTTTCTATATCCAATACAATTACCTCCAAAAACTCTTCTTAAGAATATTAAACTATATATCCAGATTTCTCACATACTTCGCATTCTCTTCTATAAATTCTCTTCTTGGTTCAACCTTTTCACCCATTGTTATGGTGAATATTTCATCTGCTGCTGCTGCATCCTCAGAAGTAACCTGTAAAATAGTTCTAGTTTCGGGATCCATCGTTGTATCCCATAGCTGTGTTGCATTCATTTCTCCAAGACCTTTGTACCTCTGTATGCTTGCATCTTTATGCTTTTTCAATAGCTCCGCAAGCTCTTTGTCATTATATGCATATCCAAAAATCTTTGAGCCTTGCTTATTCTTAACTCCATATAACGGTGGTTGTGCAATATAAACATAACCTGCATCAATAAGAGGTCTCATATATCTATAAAAGAATGTAAGCAGCAATACTCTTATATGTGCTCCGTCTACGTCGGCATCGGTCATTAGTATAATCTTATGATAACGCATCTTTTCAATATTAAAATCCTCGCTAATTCCAGCACCAAAAGCAGTTATCATATTTCTTAACATTTCACTGGAAAGAATCTTATCCAATCTTGCCTTTTCAACGTTAAGAATTTTACCTCTAAGTGGCAGTATCGCTTGGTTCTTTCTATCTCTTCCTTGCTTTGCTGAACCGCCCGCAGAATCTCCCTCTACGATGTAAATTTCACTTAAAGAAGGATCCTTCTCTGAACAATCTGCTAGTTTTCCAGGAAGACTAGTGCTTTCTAATACATTCTTTCTTCTTGTAAGCTCTCTTGCTTTCTTAGCTGCTTCTCTTGCTCTTGCAGCTGTAAGAGCTTTTTCCATTATTATTTTGGCACTAACTGGATTTTCTTCTAGGTATGATTCAAGATTTTCAGTAACGATAGAGTCAATTAGACCTCTAACCTCAGGATTACCAAGCTTTGTTTTGGTTTGTCCTTCAAATTGAGGGTCACTAAGCTTTACGCTTATTACCGCTGTCAATCCTTCTCTTACATCTTCACCCAGCAGATTGGGATCATTTTCTTTGATAATTTTGTATTTTCTAGCATAATCATTAATAACTTTTGTAAGGGCATTTTTGAAACCCGTGGTATGAGTTCCACCCTCTAAAGTGTTTATATTGTTTGCAAAGCTAAAAACGTTTTCAGTATAGCTTGAATTATATTGTATCGAAACCTCAGCTTCTAGAGTATCCTTTTTGGTATGAATATATATAGGCTCTGGATGCAGAGGATCCTTATTCTTATTAAGATACTTCACAAAAGATACTAAACCACCCTCATACATAAAGGATTTTTCTATGTCATATCTTTCGTCTTTTAATTTTATGTTTACACCTTTATTTAAAAAGGCAAGCTCTCTAAGTCTATGTTCTAAAGTATCAAAGTTATATTCTAGTTCTTCAAAAATTTCATAATCTGGCTTAAAAGACACAGTAGTACCTGTAGCTTGAGTTTCGCCTATAACAGTTAATTTTGTTGTAGCGAAACCTCTAGAATATTTTTGATGATGAATTTGTCCATCTCTTTTTACTTTTACAATCAGCCATTCCGAAAGGGCGTTAACTACTGATACACCAACTCCATGCAGACCTCCAGAAACCTTATAACCGCCGCCGCCGAACTTGCTTCCTGCGTGCAATACAGTAAGGGCAACTTCAACTGCCGGAATACCCATCTTAGGATGTATTCCTACAGGAAAACCTCTTCCATCGTCTTCAACACTGATAGAATTATCCTGATGTATTGTTACGCCAATATTCCTGCATCCGCCTTCATAAACTTCATCAACTGCGTTGTCTACTATTTCCCAAACCAAATGATGAAGACCTTTTATTCCTGTGCTGCCTATATACATACCTGGTCTTTTACGAACTGCTTCTAGACCCTCTAATACTTGTATTTGTTCTGCTTCATATTGTTGAATATTATTCTTGTTATCCTCCATATGTTTGCTTTAACCTCCAAAAAATAATAAATTGAATACTTATATTACTTTAGTGATATATTTTCTATAAAATTTGCTCTTTTTAAAAGTGTAACTGATGAAATAGGAGATAAATATATTATTGTTTTATTATCCTTTTCTGTAAGAATAAAGGATTTGGGTTCGTCCTCAGATATCTTTCTTATAAATCCTTCATCGTCAGCTATGCTCAAAAATTCCTTCGTTGTATTTGACAAATTACTTGATTCTATGTCCATTATGGATATAACATCTTTTATTGATATTACAATATCTCCACCTAAATGAATAAACATCTATACAGCCTCCTTGGCCTATTTCTTGTCCTAAATTACATTCAATTATAATTATAACCTTTTATTGTAAAAACTAAAAGCGTTGTATTTAAATATCATTTTTGATATATTTTTCCACCAACTACATTGTAAAGGCTATAGTGATCTGTTTTAAACTTTTTAAAATATTCCACATCAGTGCATGTAATGAATGTTTGAATATCTTTAATAAACTTCATGAGAAATTCTTGTCTCTCTGTATCTAATTCTGAAAAGACATCATCCAGCAATAAAATGGGATATGAATCTGTTTCATTGTTCATAAACTGAAGTTCAGAAATTTTTAGAGAAAGCAAGGTAGTTCTCTGTTGACCTTGAGAACCAAAAGTCTTTACCTCCATATCATTTATATAAAACAATATGTCATCTCTATGAGGGCCCTTATGCGTAACCCCTCTTTTTATATCTATAAATCTAAATTTCTCTAGCTCTTTTTTGAAGTTTTCTTTTATTTGTTGTTCACCCTGCTCTTTATATTCTATTGAGCTTTTATAAACCAGCTTCAGATCTTCTTTATTATTTGTTATGCTTTTGTGTATTTGATTTGAGTAAACTCCAATGAGTTTAAGAAATTCAATACGCTCCAATATTACTTTGGTTCCATACTCTATAAGCTGCTGATCCCATATTTCTATAGTATCTATTAACCTTGAATTATTCTTAGCCTGCATTAGAAGGTTGTTTCGCTGAACAACAAGTTTAACATATTGGCTTAAATTATAAAAATAGCCCGGCTTTACCTGTGAAAGTATTATATCTACGAACCTTCTTCTCTCAGCTGGGCCCTCTTTTATTATTTTCATATGGTCAGGTGAAAAAATTACTGTAATAAGATTTCCTAAAAGTTCTCCTGTCTTACTCAGCTTTACACCATTATGCTTCATACTTTTCTTTTGACTTTTTTTGAGATACATTTCAAGTGTATTATCTTGATTTTCCTTCTCATAAAATATTTTAATTTTTGATTCCTCATTATCCCACTTTATTAATTCATTGTCCTTTTGAGAACGATGAGACTTGCCCGTAGATAAGAGGTAAATAGATTCAATTATATTTGTTTTTCCTTGAGCATTTTGCCCATAAAATATATTAATGCCTTTATTTAATTCTATTTCTTCATTCTCATAGTTTCTAAAGCCTTTTAACGATATATGCTTTATATGCAAATTAAGCACTCCTTACAATATAAATCGCACTAAGCTTTTAAATTTAAATATAAAAGGGCTTTGTGCGATTTATGAATAGCGTAAATATTTCGTGCTGCTGATTAATTCAAATTATAAAGCACGAAATACATCAATACTATTCCTTTACTATTTTATACTGTTCTCCTAGTACCTCTATTATGTCACCATCACGAAGCTTCTTACCTCTTGCAAATTCAACAGCTTTATTTACTTTTATCTTTCCATCTATAATGAGAGATTTAGACTCTCCCCCTGTACTTGATACTTCAGCCCATTTTAAAAACTGATCTAGTTTTATAAATTCACTGTTTATTTTTATTTCTTTCAAAATATCACCTGCTTTTATTATTAAAACTATTTATAATCTTATTATTATATTTTATCTATTTTTTAAATCTAGTAGGAAGTATTAAATATAAATATCCTATATCGTCTAACGGTCTTAATATACTTGGACTAATATTTGTTGTAAATTCTATTGTTACTTCTTCGCTGTCTATGACCTTTAAAACGTCCATAAAGTATTTAGCATTAAAAGCTATTTCAATATCTTCTCCTTGCTTAATAACCTTTAATTCTTCCTGAACATCTCCGTTTTGTGAGTTTGACTTAATAGACATGATATCATCATTAATTTCAAACTTAATCATATTATTACTTGAATCCCTAGCAAATAAAGCTGCTCTCTCACAAGATTCGATTAGCTTGGAGATAGGTACAGTAACTTTAATTTTATAGTCACTAGGTATTATTTGCTTATAATTTATGAATTCACCTTCAAGCAGCCTAGATACAATAATTGTATCTTGTACTTTTACCAATATTTGATTTTTTGAGAAGTATATATTTACCGGCTCTTCATTATCATCTAATATCTTACCTATCTCTGCAAGAGATTTTCCTGGGATTACAGCTTTGAAGTTGTTATCATTTATTACACTTGAATTTTTAACAGCCATTCTGAAACCGTCTAAAGCTACCATTGAAATCTTATCACCAACAACCTCGAATAATACACCTGTCAATATAGGACGTATTTCATCTGTTGATACTGAAAAAATTGTTTGCTTTATCATCTCTTTAAATTTCTTCTGAGTAATAACTACGCCATTTTCTTTCTTAACTTCTGGCAAATCAGGAAATTCGTCTGGAGTCATTCCATTTACTTTGAAGTGTGAGTTTTCGCATTTTATATAAACCGTATTATTTTCTTTCAATTCAAGTTCAATATCTGAATCAGGAAGCTTCCTAACTATTTCACCCATTATTCTTGATGAAATAACTATTCTTCCAGGAACAATAACATCAACATTTATGGTGGTTTCTATTCCCACTTCAAGATCAGTTCCTATAAGTTTAAGCTTTCCGTTTTTTGCCTCTATTAGGATTCCTTCTAAAATGGGAAGTGTAGTTTTTGATGGTACTGCTTTTTGAGTAATATTAATGGCATTTAATAGCAGATTTTTACTCGTAATTATTTTCATTGTGGATAACCTCCAAAACTTTAATTTTAAATAAATAAGTAATAATAAGAGTAGTAGTAGTAGTAGGGGCTGTTAATTTGTATAAAAGTGCACAATTACTTAGAAAAATATAACTTGTTGCTGTTAATAATATGTTGAGGGCTTTACGCACTTTATACACAGAAAAAAGACAACAAATTATATTTTCATTTTATTAACAGCTTATCAATAGGATATCTACAAGTTTTTAAGAGATGATTTTTTGAAATTGATTATCATTTTTTCATTATGAAGTTAAAAACTATTTATTCTCTATTTTATTTGTCAAATCCTCAATTATGGATTTTAGATTTGGATCTATTTGTATCTCTTTTGATATTTTTTCATGAGCATGCATGATTGTAGTATGATCTCGTCCAAACTCTTCACCAATCTTTGGAAGGGATAAATCAGTGATTTCTCTACAAAGATACATAGCTATCTGCCTAGGATAAACAATTGACCTATTTCGTTTCTTAGCTGTGAAATCTTCTATTTTAATATTGTAGAAAATTCCTACAGCTTCCTTAATAGTTCCTGCACTTACAATCTTAGGTTTTATATTTGTTATGATGTCTTTTAGAGCTTCTTCAGCAAGTGCTTCATTTATTTCTCCATTAGTTAAGGAAGAATAAGCTACTATTCTAATAAGAGCACCTTCAAGTTCTCTTATATTGGATTGTATCTTTTTTGCTATAAGATGCATTACTGAGTCCGCTATTTGCAAGTTCTCCATTTTAGCCTTTTTCTTAAGAATAGCAATTCTTGTTTCAAGATCAGGTGCTTGTATATCAGCAATAAGACCCCATTCAAATCTAGAACGAAGTCTGTCTTCTAGAGTCGGTATTTCCTTTGGTGTTCTATCGCTTGATATGATTATTTGCTTATTAGCTTCATGCAGCGCATTAAAAGTATGAAAGAATTCCTCTTGAGTTCTTTCTTTGCCTACAATAAATTGAATATCATCGACGAGAAGCACATCTATAGTTCTATATTTATTTCTAAATTCAACGTTTCTATCATCTCTAATAGAATTAATTAGCTCATTGGTAAAGGTTTCTGAAGATACATACATAACCTTCGCTTTTTTATTTTGATTTTGTATATAATGTCCAATGGCATGCATCAGATGAGTTTTGCCAAGCCCAACACCACCATATATAAACAACGGATTATACGCCTTTGCAGGTGACTCAGCAACAGCTACTGAAGCAGCATGAGCTAATCGATTGCTGTTACCAATAACGAAGGTATCAAAGGTATATTTGGGATTTAAAGAGCTATTTGATTGATCCTCATTTGGTTTCTCTGGTATTGTTTCTTCTCTCATTGAGTTCTTTTCTTCTGAGCCTATAACCAATTTTATATCATAGTAAATAGAAGAAACTTGCTTTAAAGCATTCCTTATTAATGTAAGATATCTAGCCTCTAAGATACCTTTTGTAAAATCATCTGGAACTGAGAATGTAAATACGTTGTCCGATAAATTTACGGGCTGAATTGCTTTTAGCCAAGTATTGAAGCTTACCTCAGTTAATTCAACTTTAATTAAATCTAGGGTTTTATCCCAAATTTCATTCATGTGAGGATTCATGTTGTACCTCCTTATCAAGATTAATAAAAATATCTTATAATCAAGAGAGCCTTGATCGAAAAGTGTCTGACTAAGATTTAGTGTTTTAATTTATAAAAAGTTACCAACAAACTTGTACACATAATTGAAATATTGAGAGTAAAAAACCCAAAAAAATAAATATGTATAAAAATGTTTATAACTTGTTAATATTAAATAAAGAATAGAATATTGTAAACAGGTTTATTTATTGAAATACACAATATTAACAAAATTAAAACTAGTTATTTAGTAGAGTATTAACTTCAATAAAGAATTTAATACACAAAACAAACTAGTTATACACAAAATGTACACAGGTGTTAATAACTTATGCGATTATTGCATAAAAATAATTAGTTATACACAATAACATTATAATAATATCAAAAGAAAGATATAATTACAATGTTTATCCACAAATAAATACTTAGATATTCACAGAGTTAAGAATAGCTGGTATAATATAATGGCTTGACAGAAAAGGCCTTTATATATATAATTTTAATGTATGATGGAGAATTGTGCATAATGTTAAACTATTGGGTAGCAGCTTCTTAATGAATATCTACAGCTATTTTATTTAATTGATGGCAGTTTAACATTAATATAATCACACATGAGCACTGCAAATGGCAGATTGGTTTTAAAGCGTAGAAGAAGAAAAGGTAGAAAAAGATTAACAGTATAAGGCCGCATCTGTGGCCTTTTTCTGTAGATAGAATAAATCTTTAACCTTTCGGAGGTTTTATGATAACCTTGCAACGAATGAGGAAAAACTCTGAATTTAAAAAAGTATATAGTGAAGGAAGATATTACGCAGAAAAATATTTAGTTTTGTATTCTATAAAAAATCTTTCTGATTATAATAAAGTAGGTTATTCTGTAAGTAAAAAGGTTGGAAAAGCAGTCACAAGAAATAGAGTCAAAAGGCTTATGAGAGAAAACTACAGATTGTTAGAAAACCAAATAAAGAAAGGCCACGATATTATTTTTACTGCAAGAGTTGGAAGCGCTGATGCTGAATATAAGGATATTAAAAAATGTATGGAATCTGCATTGATTAGAGCGCGTTTATTAAAGAAATAATAAAGAAGAATATTTATGAAGAAAATACTTATATTTTTAATAAGATTGTATCAAATATTTATATCACCTCTGATAGGGAGAAATTGTCGTTTTGCACCTACCTGTTCTAAATACGCCCTTGACGCAATTAATAGGTATGGGGCTATTAAGGGTACAAGACTGGCAATCATAAGAATACTTAAATGTCATCCTTTTCACCCCGGAGGTTATGATCCAGTACCTGAATTAGAAAAAAAACACGACGACTAAGTGATGAAATAAAAAAACATTAGTAAGGGGGAAATAAATTGAATCTAAATTTTATTGCTATGCCAATGGGGCAATTGTTGCACTGGATAGTAAGTTTTGTAGGCAATTATGGATATGCCATAATTGTATTTACCATTATTACTAAATTATTATTGCTACCTATTAATATTAAACAAACTCATTCCACTAAGAGAATGAATGATATACAACCAAAGATGAAGGCTATACAAGAAAAGTATAAAAACGATAAGGAAAAGCTTAATGTAAAGCTTATGGAACTTTATAAAGAAGAAAAGTATAATCCTGCATCTGGATGTCTTCCAGCATTGATTCAACTTCCTATAGTAATAGCTTTGTTTAACGTATTAAGAGAGCCAGTTAAATATGTTTTTGGCACTCAGCAGGCTTATGACCTAGTAGAAAAGGGATTTTGGTGGATGACAAACATAAGTATGACAGAAAATAAAGCAACAATGCTTATGGTTGGTGGATTCGGGATACCTTTACTAGCTTTAATTTCAGGGGTTACTACTTATATACAAATGAAGATGATATCTCCTAATTCAAAAGATCCAACTCAAAAGTCTATGACAACGATGATGCCTATAATGTTTGCATATATTACGTTCACTGTACCTGCAGGTCTTGCTATTTATTGGGTTGTAGGTAACTTGTTTACGATAGCGCAACAATACATTATGTTGAAAAACAAACCTGTAAAAAAGGAGGCATAATGACCTATGAAATATATTGAAAAAAGTGCAAAGACAGTTGAAGAAGCAATTGAACTTGCTTTAAAAGATCTTAATGCCACGAAAGAGCAAGTAACCATTGAAGTTTTGGAGCAGCCTAGCAAGGGTCTCTTTGGTCTAGGAGCAAGGAAAGCAACGGTTCAGGTTAGACTTAAGGAAGTGGCAAGTAAGACAGATGAATTCAAGCCGAAAGCTGCTAGGGAAGTAAAACCAGCTAGAGTAAGCGAACCTGGATTACCGGCATCAGAAGAAGATAAAAATGCAGCACAGAAATTTCTTCGTGAAGTGCTTAATGCCATGGATATTAAGGCTGAAATTAGAATTAAGTGTATAGAGGACAGTTTATACCTTAATCTATCAGGGCCTAAGATGGGTATTATTATAGGAAGAAGAGGGCAAACCTTGGATTCTCTTCAATACCTTGTAAGTCTTGTTGTAAACAAGAATAAGGGAAGAGAAGGTTATGTGCGAGTTATACTTGACACAGAGGATTACAGACGTAAGAGAGAAGAAACCTTGGTTAGATTGTCAAAGCGTTTAGCTGATGGAGTTGTAAAAACCGGTAAGAAGGTAGAACTTGAACCGATGAATCCTTATGAAAGAAGAATAATTCACTCATCCCTGCAGAATAATGATAAGGTTACTACCTTTAGCGAGGGCGATGAACCTTATAGAAAAGTTGTAATAGCACTTAAATAGTTCAAAACCCAGTAGAAATACTGGGTTAATTTTTTCTTGTCCGAATGAAATGAAAATAGTAATATTATATTTAATTGGAATAATAAATAATGAATTGAGTATACCCTTTTCGTAGCTTGTATATAGAGTATAGGTGCGAATTATATGGGAAGGAGCATATAAATGATTGACGAAACCATTGCTGCTATTGCGACAGCGCCAGGAGAAGCTGGAATAGGAATAGTTAGGATCAGCGGAGACATAGCAGTACATATTTTAGATAAGATTTTCAAGTCAAAATTAGGTAAGTCAGCCCTGGAAATACCTTCGAGGGTAGTTTCTTATGGACATATAGTTGACAGAAATGACAATGTAATAGATGAAGTATTAGCAATAATTATGAGGAAGCCTAATTCATATACAAAGGAAGATGTTGTAGAAATTCATTGTCATGGTGGAATCATTCCAGTAAGAAGAATTATGGAACTCGTACTAAAGAATGGTGCAGTTATGGCTGATCCTGGAGAATTTACCAAAAGGGCATTTTTGAATGGAAGAATTGATTTAACACAAGCAGAAGCAGTAATTGATGTTATAACATCTAAAACTGAGACTGGTTTAAATGCTGCTTTAAATCAATTAGATGGTGAACTATCAAAGGAACTTCATAGTATAATGGATGAGTTAATATCAATACTGGCACATATTGAAGCTTCTATTGATTTTCCAGAGCATGATATTGAAGAAGTAACTCAGGATAATATAATGGTGGCTGCAGTTAAGGTAGCTGCAACAATGAAAAATCTTAGTGACAGCTTTGAAGAAGGAAAAATAATAAGAGACGGATTGAGTACTGCTATCGTTGGAAGTCCTAATGTTGGGAAGTCCTCATTGCTTAATATGTTGATAAAGGAAAGTAGAGCTATTGTCACAGATATTCCCGGTACTACAAGAGATATTATTGAGGAATACCTCAACATAGGCGGTGTTTTGGTGAAGCTCATCGATACAGCTGGCATAAGGGAAACAGAGGATGTAGTTGAAAAGATCGGTGTTGAAAGAACGAAATCAGCAATAGAAGAAGCGGAAGTAATTATTCTTGTAATTGATGCGTCTATGCCTTTGCGTTCGGAGGATTATGAAATAGTAGAACTAGTAAAAGGGAAAAAAGTGATTATAGCTGCTAATAAAATTGATAAAGGCGTACATGAAGATGTAAATAAACTTATAGATGCCCAAACTCAGGGAAGTGCAATAAGGATGTCTGTTAAGGAAAAGATAGGAATTGGGGAATTGGAAGATAAAATTAAAGATTTAGTTTATCATGGCCAAGCGAGTGTAAGTAAAAATAAGATGGTTACAAATATTAGACATAAGGATTTGCTAGATAAAGGCTTAGATGCTGCGACTAGGGCAATTGATGGATTAAAGGCAGGCGTTCCTATAGATTTGCTATCAGTAGATTTCAAAGAAGCATGGAGAAGGTTGGGGCAAATTACTGGGGATGTAGTTGAGGAAGATATTATAAAAGAAATTTTTAGTAAGTTTTGTATAGGTAAGTAGGGGTGATACTATGGAATATTTTGCAGGGGAATACGATGTTGTTGTTATTGGTGCAGGTCACGCAGGTTGTGAAGCAGCTTTAGCATGCGCTAGAATGGGCGTTCGGACTTTGGTTACAGCTATAAATCTTGATAGTATTGCTATGATGGCTTGCAATCCATCTATAGGCGGACCCGCCAAAGGCAATTTAGTCAGGGAATTAGACGCATTAGGTGGCGAAATGGGTATCAATACTGACAAAACAATGCTTCAGGTCAGAATGCTTAACACAAAAAAAGGTCCTGCAGTCAGAAGCTTAAGGGCACAAGTTGATAAGAAGCAATATCAGGATAGAATGAAATATATATTAGAATGCCAAGAAAACTTGAGTATCAAGCAGGCTGAAGTAATAAAAATCAATTATGAAGAGGGAAAAGTAGTTAGCATAGTTACACATTTGGGTGCGGTATTTAAATGTAAATGCGTTATTGTTGCATCAGGTACTTATTTAAGGGGTAAAATTGTAATTGGTGAAATCAGCTACGATGGAGGGCCTAATGGACTTTTTCCTGCAATGAAACTGTCTGACTCCTTAGAGCAGATAGGCATTAACTTAAGGAGATTTAAGACAGGAACACCGGCTAGAATTGATAGTAGAACTGTTGTATTTGAGCAGATGTCAGAGCAGCCAGGGGATCAAGATATCAATACGTTTTCATTCTTGACTGGGGATATAGATCTAGACCAACTTCCTTGCTATCTCACTTATACCAACGAGAATACACATAAAGTTATTAGAGAAAATCTGCATAGATCACCATTGTATACAGGGGACATAGTAGGTGTTGGACCTAGGTATTGCCCATCTATAGAGACCAAAATCATTAGTTTTCCTGATAAGGAAGCCCATCAGATATTTATTGAGCCTGAGGGTGTTTTTACAAGGGAGATGTATGTTCAAGGTATGAGTTCAAGCTTGCCTGAGGATGTTCAAATAGCGATGATCCAAAGTATAGAAGGACTCAAAGAGGCTCACATAACGAGACCTGCGTATGCTATTGAATATGATTGTATAGATCCTACGCAGCTTAATTTAACCCTAGAGTCAAAGCTTCTATCGGGCTTATATTTCGCTGGTCAGATTAATGGAAGCTCAGGCTATGAAGAGGCTGCAGCACAAGGAATTGTTGCAGGTATAAATGCAGCATTAAAGGTACAAAACAAAGAACCACTGATTTTGGATAGATCTGAAGGTTATATTGGTGTACTTATTGATGACTTAGTGACAAAAGGAACCGATGAACCTTATAGAATGATGACTTCAAGATCTGAATATAGACTTGTACTTCGTCAAGACAATGGAGATTTAAGACTTACACAGAAGGGCTACGATATAGGGCTTGTCACAGACGAGCGGTATAATAGGTTTATTGAGAAGAAAAGGATAATAGAAAAAGAAATTGATAGGTTGAAAATGAGAAGAGTTACTAGCACAGATAATGTAGTGAAATTTTTAGAAAAGTATCAAAGTGCTGAAATAAAAGGTGGAATTTCTCTATATGAGCTATTAAAACGCCCAGAGATAACCTATTTTAACTTGAGTGAAATAGATGATGAATTTGCCTATCTTAGCAGAGAAGCGGGAGAGCAGGTTGAGACACAGATAAAGTACGAGGGATATATAAAGAAGCAATTAAGCCAAGTTGAGCAATTTAGAAAGCTGGAGAACAAGAAATTAAGATTTATTGACTATATGGACATAAAAGGACTATCAATTGAAGCTCAGCAAAAACTTAATAAAATAAAACCTGATAATTTAGGGCAGGCATCCAGAATTTCCGGAGTTTCACCAGCGGATATTTCTGTGCTTATGGTTTATATTGAGCAGATGCGAAGAAGTAGAAGGAGTGATACTATTGAGTAGCAGCATATTAAAAAGTGGTTTACAGCAGCTTAATATAGAAACGACGCCTGAAATACTTGATAAATTTGAAGTACTAAAGGGGCTTCTCATTGAATGGAACGAGAAGATTAACTTAACAGCCATAACTGAATCTAACGAAGTTGACATAAAACACTTTGTTGATTCTGCTTCTTGTATAGCAACTGGTTATATAAGGGATGGAAGTGAAGTTATTGATGTAGGAACAGGTGCAGGATTCCCAGGTCTGCCTATTAAAATATTGAATGATAGTCTAAAGGTTACCCTACTTGACTCCTTGAATAAAAGAATTAAGTATTTAGAAGATGTTGTAAATAAACTTCAGCTAAGTAATATGAAGCTTGTGCACTCAAGGGCAGAGGATGGAGGAATTAATAAGCAGTACCGGGAAAAATATGATATAGCCCTTTCTCGGGCCGTAGCTGCCATGAATGTTCTATGTGAGTATTGCCTTCCCTTTGTAAAGGTTGGCGGTTATTTTATTTGTCAGAAGGGACCCTCCTATAAAGAAGAGCTTGAGAATGCGAAAAATGCAATAGAACTCCTTGGCGGGCGAATAAAAGAAATCAAAAGTTATAAATTGGCATACAGTGATATAACACATTATGTAATAATTATAGAAAAGGTTAAGCAGACGCCGTCAAATTATCCAAGAAAAGCCGGAAAACCTGCAGCAGAGCCTATAATTTGACATCGAGCGCAAATTATGTAGATAAATAATCAAAGCGATATAAGAAAATATAGAAGGAAGTTGTGGTTATTTAGCGAATTATTTATGATAGGTTATTATTGTACAAGCATATAAATGAGAGGAATGATGGACTTGAGTGAAAATTTGGTAGTAAAGAGTATAGCTGTTGACCGAATAGCACCCAATCCTTATCAGCCGCGAAAAGAGTTTAACAAAAGTGCCTTAGAAGAATTGTCTGCATCTATTAAAGAATATGGTGTATTACAACCTATAAATGTAAGAAGTATAGGTGATGATTTTTTTGAACTTATTTCGGGGGAAAGAAGGCTTAGGGCCTCAAAACTGGCAGGATTGAATGAAATACCTGCAGTGATTAATGCTGTGGTAGAGCATGATTCTGCAATAATAGCACTTATTGAAAATTTACAAAGAGAAGATTTGAATTTTATAGAAGAAGCTGAGGGCTATTATAATCTTATAAATGACCATGGGATAACACAAGAAGAATTAGCACAGAAAGTTGGGAAGAAACAATCTACTGTCGCTAATAAGCTGAGAATTCTAAAACTTCCGCAAGTCGTCAAGGTAGCTATTTTAGAAAATGGTCTTACTGAGAGACATGCAAGGGCACTTCTTAAGCTTCAAGATGAGGGATTACAAAGCAAGGCTCTTAAGACAATTCTAAAGAAGCAGCTAAATGTAAAGAAAACTGAAGAAATGATCGAAAAGATGCTTGATGAGGTTGCAGCTGAAAAAGAGCCAAAATCAGAACGAAAAATGAGAGGGAAGATTAGCTATAATATTTATGTAAATACAATTAAGAATACATATAAAGATATCATTAAAACTGGTTATAAAATTGATTATGATCAAGTTGATAAAGGTGAATATATTGAAATAACCTTAAAAGTACCCAAAAACGCATAAAAGCAGCGATGGCTGCTTTTTTTATGTACAAAAATAGTGACTAGCTAGGGAGGAGCACTTTACATTTTTAGATAGAAAATATTAGATTTTTCCTGACAAAATTAACGCACCCATAAGTAGAAATAATACACCAGCCACATTTTGCAAATAATGTGGAGGCACATATCTTGTTAAATATGTACCTGCGAACACTCCGATAAATGAGCTGCATATGAGAGCAAGGCTAGCCCCTATGAATACAGGGGTAACTGAGTTTGATTTTGCAGATAGAAGCATTGTAGCCAGCTGTGTTTTATCTCCTAGCTCAGCAATAAAGACCAATAAGAAAGTGGAAAGTATAGCTTTTAGCATTTTGTCCTCCTTACCTTCGAAAATTCAATTATTATATTATATTTATTTTGAGGCGCGATATTACAATACTTAAAAAAAACCGTGTTTATTTCGATAATTCGCATAGATATTGAAGTTTTTACTTTAATATCTATGCGAATTAATATATTATAGATATAAGAGGTTTTTTTATTAATATTTACTTTTTTAAGGGGTGTAGATATGGCAAAAGCAATTGCAATCTTTAATCAGAAGGGTGGTGTGGGCAAGACCACTACGGCTATTAATTTAAGTGCTTGTCTGGCAGATCGAGGCAAGAAGATTTTAATCATCGATATAGATCCTCAAGGTAATACGACAAGTGGTATAGGAGTCGACAAAAATGAAGTTGAATTTGATATTTATGACACATTGATAAATGGTATTGAACCAATTAAATGTATAATTCCGACCAATCAGGAGAATTTATTTCTTATACCTTCCAGCGTACAGCTAGCCGGTGCGGAAATTGAGTTGACCACTCTGAAAGAACGTGAACTTAAACTTAAGGATTGCATTGATAGTATCAGAAATCAGTTTGATTTTGTGTTTATTGATTGCCCTCCATCATTAGGTCTTTTGTCTATAAATGCTTTATCTGCGGTAGATAGCGTACTTATTCCAATACAATGTGAGTACTATGCATTAGAGGGAGTTAGTCAGCTTATGAATACCATTAAACTAGTCAAGAAGAGTTTAAATCCAAATTTAGAGGTTGAGGGTGTTGTACTAAGTATGTTTGATGGCAGAACGAATCTTTCAATCCAAGTAGTAGATGAAGTTAAGAAGTACTTTAAAGGAAAGGTTTATGCCACTATGATACCTAGAAATGTAAGACTAGCAGAAGCTCCTAGTTTTGGGCTTTCAATAATAAAATATGATCAGAAATCTAAAGGTGCAGAGGCATACTCTGAGCTCGCAGATGAATTTATATATTTAAGTGAGGATGCAAACTAATGAAAAAGAATGGATTAGGCAAAGGTTTAGGGGCCTTAATAAGAGAGAACGAGCAGGATGTAACCTCCACAGTTACTGAATTGAAAATTACAGAACTGGAGGCAAATCAAAATCAACCGAGACGCTTTTTTGAAGATCAAGCTCTTCAAGAATTGTCTGGGTCAATTAAAGAACATGGCGTTGTACAACCCATAATTGTCAGAAAACTTGATGACAGTTATCAAATTGTAGCGGGCGAGCGAAGATGGAGAGCGGCTAGAATAGCTGGCTTAAAGACTGTTCCCGTTGTTGTTAAGGATTATAGCAATGTACAAGTAATGGAAATAGCTCTTATTGAAAACTTGCAAAGGCAAGATCTAAACTCTATTGAAGAAGCCTTGGCGTATAAGAGCCTCATAGAAGAGCATGATATGACTCAGGAAGATATCTCAGAAAAAATCGGCAAAAGCCGTTCTGCTATAGCAAATACTTTAAGACTTTTAAATTTGCCGGAAGAAATAAGAAGTATGGTTGTACAAGGGAAGATTACAGCAGGACATGCAAGAGCCCTTCTTGCAATTGAAGATAAAAAGAAGCAAATGGAGATTGCGCAGAAGATAATTGATCAACAACTAAATGTTCGTGACATAGAAAAGCTTGTGATGCAAAAAGATAAAACGGAAGAGAAGAAAGAAAATAAAAAAGACGTAGAAATTGTAGAATTAGAAGAACAGCTAAAAAGGACTTTTGCAACAAAAGTTAATATAGTACATAAAAAGAACAAAGGTAAAATTGAGATTGAGTATTATAGTAACGATGATTTGGAAAGAATATTAGAGCTGCTACGAAAATAGCGGCTCTTTTAAATGAGTTATGACGCGTTGTTTTTTGAATAGCAATACCTTAACATTAAAAATAACGAAGAAGCCTTACAACTTATTTAAACGCGAAATGGAGCAATGTTTCACGTGAAACATTGCTCTGAAGATTATTTCTACAATATTTATAAAAGTCATTGATCAACGAGTAGAAATATACCAAGAATTGTTTCACGTGAAACAAAGGAGGATAACATGATATATTTTGATAATGCGGCTACAACCTACCCAAAGCCAGAAAGTGTATATCAAGCTGTAAATAGATGCATGAGAGACTATTGTGCGAACCCAGGAAGGTCAGGACACAAACTTTCTATGGAAGCAGGAAGAAGAGTGCTAGAAACGAGAGAACTTCTAGCTGAATTATTTGGCGCAAAGAAGTCTGAAAATATAATATTTACTCTTAATGCGACAGATGCATTAAATACAGCCATAAAAGGAGTAGTAAAGGAAGGGGACCATATAATTACTACCAGTATGGAACACAATTCGGTATTAAGACCGCTAAAACAACTTGAGAATTTAGGCGTAGAAACAACAATTATTAAGTGCAATATGTTAGGGGAGCTAAATTTAATTGACTTACAGACTAGTATTAAGGAAAACACTAGAGTTATAATTACTACACATGCTTCGAATGTAACTGGCGTATTAATGCCTATAAAAGAAATTGGGGAAATAGCAAAGCAAAATAAGCTTCTGTATATTATAGATTCTGCTCAAACGGCAGGCACTTATAAAATTGATGTTTCGGATATTAACGTTGATATACTGACATTTACCGGGCATAAGGGGCTAATGGGGCCACAAGGTGTGGGAGGGTTTTATGTTAAAGAAGGTGTCAATCTGCGACAGTTGAGGGAAGGTGGCACTGGAAGCATGTCAGAGTCACTTATGCAACCGGAGATGCTTCCAGACAAATACGAAAGTGGAACTCCAAATACACCTGGAATAGCGGGTTTAGCTGCTGGAATAAAATTCATTAAAGAAATTGGAATTGACAAGATTAGAGGCCATGAAGAAGAAATAACAAGTTATTTCTTAAAGCAGGTATCTGAAATTGATGATATAATAATATATGGGCCAAATGACATAAAGAAACAAGCGCCAGTTGTATCACTAAACATCAAGAATAGGGCATCGTCAGAGGTAAGTTTCTTACTGGATAACCAATATGATATAGCAACAAGGCCGGGGCTTCACTGCGCGCCTTTGGCACATCAGACCATTGGATCAGGTCAACAAGGGGCTGTTAGGTTTAGTTTTGGATATTTTAATACATGGGACGAAATAGATAAGGCAATTATAGCCTTGAAGTCTATAGCAAAAGAGGAGTGCTTTTAATAATGGAAAACATAAATACCTTTTTAGGAAATTATTTAAATACTGTAATAATAACTCTTGGTGTGATAATTATTGTAAGTATGATATGGAATATCGTGCTGTCGTTTCAACTTGCAGTGCTTAATAGAAAATATAAAAAGTTCATGAGGGGGACTTCGGGTAAGAATATCGAAGGTATCTTTTTGGAGGAATTAGATAATATAAAGGCAAATGATCAAAAATTTGACGCGATAAACGCAAAATTAGATGAAATGCAGGACCAATTAGATAGATGTCTGCAAAAGCAAAGTATAGTAAGATACAATGCATTCGATGATACAGGTAGTGATTTGAGTTATTCTATAGCAATTATGGATAATTTGGACAACGGAATATCAATTACCGGAATATATGGACGAAATGAATTTATAGGCTACGCTAAGCCAATTGATAATGGGATTTCATCCTATCCATTGTCCGTTGAGGAGCAAATGGCAATTAGTAGATGTCAAAAAAAGCGAATAAGCAGCAAAGTGTAGGAATAAAAAAACCATTTCCAAAGAATAATATATTTGGAGGTGGTTTTTTTGAATATAGCAATACAAAGAGGTTTAGACGGGTTAAAGAGTACATTGCAAAGCATGGGGTATACTGTATTTTATATAGGAGAAAACAGTGTAGCAGATGCGGTATTATATAATGAGCCAGATACATATCCTTACTATGATGTAAATAACATACCTTCAGCCAGCGCATCAACGGTAGGAGCAAATGCAGCTTATGGAGCATTGCTTGTAAATGTTTCAAACAAAACAGAAGATGAAATTGTAAAGATATTAAATAGTAGGGTATATAGTCCATTATTTTAATACGAGAGAGTGATGTCTATCATAGACATCACTCTCTCGTATTTCTTCGGAATTCTACAATATATTCATTCTAGCGATGATGTCGAAAGAAAACAAAAAAATATTTATAAAATTGGAATATTTTGTTTGAATGATACATTCTTTGTGTTATAATTCTACTGTGATTAATAGGAAACGGGGTTTCATATGATTTTTTTTAAGCGGGTTAAATTTCATAGCCTTGGATTGTGGCGTATAGCCATCGGAACAATCTTTATACTATTTTTTTTCAACATACTATTTTCATATGTATTTACAACTCACAGTATGGATCATCCTAGCTTAGAGGATAGCAACTGGCGTTATAAAATTGAGAGTGATTATGTAGGAACACTAGAAAGGACTTCAGAAAGCATAGCTGATAAAGAAAATGAATGGTCAAGGTTGGAAAAATCTATAAATACAGTTCCAAAGGATATTAAGACTACTATTTATTATAAAACAAATTTGCCTGCGACAAGTGCAGCAGATCCGCACTTACTACTTCAGACAAATGATCAAGTATTTGAAGTATATCTTGAAGGAAAATTGATATATAGGTTTGGAGACTTTAACAATTTCGATTATAAGCATTCTCCCGGGGCACCTACACATCTTATTCCACTGCCGAATGATTATATGGATAAAGAACTAGTAATTGCTATGAAATCAGTTTCAGGTAAAAGACTGGGACTAATTAGAACAATTGAATTAGATTCAAAAGGCAATCACTTCATGAGAATATTCAAAATGAACATAGGGACATTGATTTTAGGTTGCCTAAACTTAATAATCGGTACGGCATGTATGCTTATAGGTATCGGTCGAAAATTAGGAAGAAAAGCCTTGTTTTCACTTGGATTATTATTCATAACTGTAGGAACTTGGAGCATAGCGGAAAACTCTTTGACACAGATATTTCACTTCAGACCAGTATTTTGGTTTTATGTAGCAATAGTGTCTTTATATTTGATTCCTATCTGCGTATATGAATTCATTATTAATATATCAAATACAAATAAAAGAGTTTTGAGTTTACTGATCCATTTACATGCAGCTCTATTCATAGTCTCATTTCTACTTGATTTGACAGGGAATCTTGCTTTTATAAACACAATGATTCTATTTTATATGTTAACAGGGACAAGCTATATAATATGTGTTGTTGTAAGCGTTCAATCCTATCTGAAAGGGAATGCTAAGGCAATGATATATACTGCCGGACAAATAGTATTTGGAGTTTTTGGAGTGTATGACGTATTAGGCTGGTATTTCCACGTTATACCTTGGACGATAAATTTAGCACCTTGGGGAATGTTAATTTTCCAACTTGCTTTGTTATATGCCTTGATCCAATATCTGAAGGATATGCAGGATAGATTAATACAATACAATCAGGAAATAATAGAAAAAGAAAAGCAAATAGATCAAGCTGTTGAATATAGTAAAATAAAGACCGAAATTTTCGCTAATATGTCCCATGAAATGAGAACGCCCTTGAATGTTATACATACTACAAATCAGCTTTTGAAGGTTTATAGTGATAAGGGTATAATCGGGGGGAAGGAAACTAACATAGATAAATATATAAGCATAATGAATCAGAACTGTCATCGACTTATGAAGCTGGTAAACAATCTAATTGATATCACCAATATAGAATCTGGATTTTATAGGTTGAATTATAAGAAAGTTAATATAGTGAGTCTAATAGAGAACATTACTATGTCAATAGAAAGTTACGCAAATGAAAAAGCACTAGAGCTTATCTTTGATACCGAATCAGAAGAAACAGTTATTGAGTGCGACCCTGATGCTATAGAGAGGATAATGCTAAACTTATTATCTAATGCAGTAAAGTTTTCTAAAAACGGCGACTCGATTTATGTTAACGTCAAGATAGACGACGGCAATATCTACGTTGAAGTTGAAGATACGGGAATTGGGATACCAGAAGATAAGCTTGAAAGTATATTTTCCAGATTTGTACAAGTAGATAAATCATTTACTCGACAAAATGAAGGCAGTGGAATTGGTTTAGCAATCGTGAAGGCATTGATAGAACTGCATAATGGAAGTATTGAGGTTAAAAGCGATTTGAATAATGGAAGCAAGTTTAGAATTTCATTGCCAGAAAAAGCAGGCAAAAACGTAATTGTTGAAGATGATGAGTATAATGAAAATATTAATGAAAAGATAGAGAAGGTAGAAATCGAGTTCTCGGATATATATTATAATTAGATTGAATTGTAATCATAAAAGGGCTTCAATTGAAGCCCTTTTATTCTTTTAAGTATTGAATTAGCTTATCATAAACCTTATGAACAATATCTTCAGAAATCGAGAAACTATACCATATTTCTATTGCTGCAACTGCTTGGGATACAAGCATATACAATCCATTATAAGCAGGAATACCTAATTCGATTGCTTGTGTCATCAGTTGTGTATGAAGAGGGTTATAAATAAGATCAACAACTGATTCAAATTTTTCAATTTCACATTTAGAGACTGGGGCTGAACCACTGTTTGGTGACATGCCGATAGGAGTACAATTAATTAGTAGGCTTGCTTGATTAATAAGAGAAAGCTGCTTATAGTTAATTACGTTGCAGTTATATGAATGTCCTATTTTATTGGGTTCTCGGGATACGATAAAAAGCTCAGATATACCAGTGTCTTGCAAATATGCAGTAATAGATTTTGCTGCACCACCGCTTCCTAAGACAACCGCAGTCTTCCCAGCAGTTTTAATATTGTATTTGTCCAGCAGCTTTCCAAAGCCAAAATAATCAGTATTATAGCCAATTAGGGAATTGCCATCATTCAATATTGTATTTACTGCACCTATTTTCTCAGCCTCTAAAGAGATACGATCAAGGGATTCCATAACTTTAATTTTATATGGTATTGTCACATTGACTCCGCGAAGATCTAAGGCCCGAATGCCTTGAATAGCAGCGTCAAGCATGTCCGGCCGAACTTGATATAAGCTATAAGTAGCTTCTAAATTAAGCATTTCATAAACAAACTTATGTATGATAGGTGAAAGACTATGAGAAAGAGTTTTTCCGATTAATCCAAAAACTTCCATTTTTAACCTCGTTATAAATAAGATAAAGGAACACAATCCAAAATTGACATAGCAGCCGCTGCCTCAACAACGGGTAAGGCTCTGGGAACGATGCAGGGATCGTGGCGCCCAATTAAATTAAGTTTAGTGTTTTGCAGCTGTTTTATATTCACAGTATTTTGCTCTAAGGCAATTGAAGGGGTAGGCTTAAACACTGTTTTAAATACCAAAGGCATACCAGTACTAATACCGCCTAGAATACCACCATTGTGGTTCGTCAAGGTACATATTTTAGAATCCTCCATGTAGAAATGATCATTTGCTTCAGAACCCTTCATCTCTGCTAAGTCAAAACCAGATCCGAATTCGATGCCTTTCATACCAGGGATAGAGAACATAAGATGGGCTATGGTGCTTTCAAGGGAATCAAAAAACGGTGAGCCCAGTCCAGCAGGTAGATTTAGTATAGCGGTCTCTACAATTCCCCCAATTGAATCTCCTAGGGCTTTTACATCAGAAATTCTTTGCTGCATTACAGCACCAATAGAAACATCAATGGTTGGAAAGCTCATTGATGTCAAATGCGAAAAATCTTCAATAGATAAATCTTTATTACACAAGGAGGAATCACACAAATTTCCAATTTTATAAATATGGCTTATAATACTTATATTATGCTCTGATAAGATTTGCTTCGCTACCGCACCAGCAAAAACGATTGCAGCGGTGAGTCTGCCAGAAAAGTGACCACCGCCTCGATAATCATTGAAGCCTTTATATTTAATATAGGCGGTATAGTCTGCATGGCTGGGTCTGATTAAATCCTTCGTCCGATCATAATCCGATGATTGATGTCCAGTATTTTTAATAAAACAACATAAGGGAGCTCCAGTTGTTCGATGATTAAATATACCGCTTAAAATCTCAAATTCATCAGCTTCTTTTCTAGATGTTACGAAATCATTTGATCCAGGCTGTCTTCTCTGCAGTTCTAGTTTGATTTTAGAAATATGGAGCTCCAATCCTGGAGGTAGGTTGTCAATGACTATACCAATTCCTTCTCCGTGAGATTCTCCAAATATAGTATACTTTATATTTTTACCCCATGTTCCGCTCAAGTAAAATCCCTCCAAGCATTTTATAGTCATCAAAAAAGTTAGGATAAGACTTATCTACCGCATTACTATTATGAATCATTACAGGTTCTTCGCATTTTATTGCTGCAATGGCTAAGGCCATAGCAATTCTATGGTCTCCCCAGCTTGTTACGTCGCCGCCTCGAAGACGTCTCATGCCGTTTATCGTTAAACTGTCTTTTTCTTCAAATACCTGTGCACCGAGCTTATTCAATTCGGTTGTAATAGCTTTAAGGCGATCGCACTCTTTTATTCGTAATCTGGCTGCACCGGTTATTTTGCTGGTGCCTTCGCTTAAAGCAGCGATTACTGCCAGAATGGGAGCTATATCGGGGCATTGCGAGATATCAATTTCGAAAGCCTGAAGCGCTAAAGGCTCTGCTTTTATATGTGAGTCAGAGATTTCAATACAAGCACCAGCGGTTTTTAATAGTTGTAATATAGCTCTATCACCTTGTTTGCTATTTTGGCTTAAGCCAGTGCAGGATACATCTCCGCCTAAGGCTCCGGCAGCAAGCCAAAACGCAGCTTGTGAGTAATCACCTTCAACTGTATATAAGGTATTTTTGTATTCCTGTTTTCCCTTAATAAAAAAGCTCTTGTAATTATTGTTAATAATAGAAATACCAAAGCTGTTAAGGACGTCTATCGTAAGGTCAATATAACTCTTCGATTCTAAGGGTTCAGTTATCAGTACAGTAGAATCTTCTTCTAAAAGAGGTAGCGCAAACATCAGCCCTGTAATAAATTGTGAGCTAATACTTCCTTTAAGCTTGAAAATACCATGGTTAAGACAACCTTTGATAGTCATTGGTAGACTTGTATCTGAATAAAATATATCCTGCTCTTTAAATATTTCAATATAGGGCTCCAAGGGCCGACTGGATAAATTGCCTCTCCCTACAAAGCTTACGGCGTTATTGCTTAGCAGTGAAATGGGCATAAGAAATCTAAGTGTGGAGCCAGATTCATTGCAATCAATGATACAATTCTGACTGCTCTCAAGCCTACAACCTTCGATAATAAGCTGGTCCTGATTGATTGTAACTATGGCTCCAAGGGCTCGTACACCCCCGATTGTAGCCAAAATATCCTCTGATAAAACCACATTGCTTATGATGCTTTGACCATGAGCCAGAGCAGCAGCAATAATAGCTCTATGGCACAGACTTTTAGAAGGGGGTATCTTAATGTCACCTTTCAAAAGGCCAGGTAATATTTTTATATCCTTCATAATTAAATCTCCAATAGTTATTCAATAAATAACTTTAAGTCTTCTTTCGGTATTTGATGAATATAAGAACTCCCAATACTTCTTAGAAGTACAAGTTTGATGCGATTTTCATAGGACTTTTTATCTAGAGCAGCTATAGATATAAGCTTTTGAACGTCCATTTGAGGTATATCTATTGGAAGCTTGCATATCTCCAGGAGTTTCTTTAATTCCTCATAGCTGCCCTTTCCTGTAAGATTCAGTTCTTCACTTTTTTTAGTAATTTGCAGCATTCCCAAAGAGACTGCTTCGCCGTGAGTATATTTTTGATAATCAAAATATCTTTCAATGGCATGCCCGATGGTATGCCCAAAGTTTAGCATGTGGCGCTCGCCTCTATCGGTCTCATCTTTCTGGACAAACATGTTCTTAATGCTGCAGCAGCGGTATATAATGTCCTCGATACTACTCTTAATAGCCTCTAGGCTATTTGCATTCAGCATTTTTTTAAAAAGCTCTGCATCATTAATAGCACCGTATTTAACTGCTTCCGCTAAGCCATCTATGTAAACACGTTCAGGTAGGGTTTCTAAAAGACTAGGGTCTATAAAAACAGCCTTGGGGTGATAAAAGCAGCCCGCAAGATTTTTGCCAACCTTAAGGTTAATTGCAGTTTTTCCGCCTAAGCTGCTGTCTAACTGCGACATAAGAGTTGTCGGGACATTAATAAAGGGTATGCCCCTCATATATGTGGCTGCTGCAAAGCCTGTCAAGTCACCAACAACACCACCGCCAAAAGAAATGATTAAATTACCCCTATTTATTTCAGCCTCAGCTAGTTTGTTATAAACATAATTCAAGTTGATTAAAGATTTACTCTGCTCACCTGGAGGGATAATAATCTTATGTGTTTTGTATCCCGAAGCATTAAGCACGGTATCCATAATACTCCCATAAAATTGTTCGACATTGCTATCGGTTATGACAACAATGCTGTCTCCCTTGTACAAAGAAGTTATATGTGAACCAAGTTTATTTAGTATGCCTTTTTGGACATGTATATCATAGTTAACATTACTTAGTCTTGCGTTAATAACACTCATAGGTAACTCTCCTTATGCAATTGGAAATATCATTGTTACTATTTCCAATTGTAGCAAATAATACATGAAATATCTACTAAGGGCTGTTGCAATAAAAAAAGAAGAATAGGTATAACCTTATCTTCCTTCTCCGTTTAAAATGAGGGGTTCATTACCATTTTGGTTCTCAAATTGATACTGATTGGTGATGGGCAGAGGTGTTTTGTGCTGGAATTTCCACATGTTATACTTGATGCCCTTCGAAACAATATTAGCCATGTTCATAACCAGGTTTAAACGTGTATTTTGAAGTACCATAATCTCCATAAAACCACTCATGTTTACTATTCCGGTAATATGCATATCACCAACCTGCGGCAAAGACTTATTTACACCAGAACCAGGGGATAAGGGGCCCTCTTTAATATTGACAAAGCCAATCCTTTCAAATTTACCAAGGGATGCATCTATGGCAACTATAAACGGGTTCTGATAGTTTTTTAATTCTTTTAGATGTTCTTCTAAGTTCTTTGCATGGACCGGATTGTCAAGGGTACCTAAAACATGAACTTTGTTATATTTCATATCCTGAATTTTATAACCGATAAGCGGCCCGAGGCAATCTCCGGTTGCACGGTCAGTACCAATACATATAAAAACTATCTCGTCATGACTGTCATTGTAAAGCTTACTAAAACACTCCTCAAAGTAGGCACTAAAGTAGGAGAAGGCAAATTGTTTATGTATATCTACGGATTTTTCAAATTTTATATTTAGCATAGGCAGCTCCTTAACAAGTTATTTACATTAATTATTACCCAGATTGGCTTGTCAGATACAGATTATGAGACTGACTTTGAAAAAACCGTCAAAATGTCTATATATCATGTTATAATTTAATTAACCATCAAAATATGGATAAAGTGTAAGTGCCATGAAACAAAAGAACAAATTTTAAGTATATATAAAGAGGAAAATGTTTTGTGAAAACATAAAAGTGAGGTGTTGCAAATGAAAAATAGCAACTCAAATATAAAAGCTACAGGCTTATTGCTTGTACTTATACTTATGCTAATGTTAGGACTAATATACATAAATAATATGAACAGCATAAGCACTTCTGGCACTAAGGACATAAAAGAGTTATCCTTAATTGGACAACTGGAAGCACGGGAAAAGAACAGCATAGTCTGTAGTGTGGATGATTTGCTGGCAGAAGCAACTGGTGTAGTTGTAAAGGCTAGGAATATAAAGGGCGAGATAATCTGGAGCAAGACTTTAATCAGTAAGGTTATCAGCATGAAAAGTGCAGCATCAAATCTTTATGTTTTAGACGACAGCAAAAAACTCTATTGTATATCTAAGAGCGGTAATTTGATTTGGGATAAGCAACTGGAGGGGGAAATCAAAGACATATATGCAGATCGAAATGGCGCTGTACTGGTAGACTCTAAATATAATGGTGGAGCAAGAATTCAGATTTTTAGCCATAAGGGGATAGATGTTGGTGCTATGACATTGGATAATGCAGAAGTTGTTGCATTTGCATCGGGAAAAGATGAGAATAGCATCAGTTTAATTGACATATCTACTCAAATAGTAAAAACCAAAATAGTTACACTTAATTTAAGGGGCGATATGGTATGGTCAGACAATATTGATAATCAAATAGTTCCAATGCTAGGCTATACGAAGGATAATACATTAATTGCAATTGGTGAAAATGCAATTTACAAGTATGAAGATAAGAACAAAAATCAAAGCAAGAAGGAATTGAACAAAACCATCTATAGCGCTAGCATAAGTGAAGAGGGCGCTGCAATAGTAGTAAGAAGTAGAAAGGGTTTTGAAGTAATTTCATATAATGATAATCTTAAGGAGTTAGGATTTTCTGAACTAGAACAAGCGCCAAGTGGTATAATATTAGAAAAAAATAATTATATATTATATTATCGAGAGAATCTTCTTCTAGTAGATTTGAAGGGTTCAATAAATGCAGAGTACAAATCAATTCCAGCAATAAACAAGGTGTATTTTACGTCAGAAGGCAGCATCATCTCTGTGTCCAATAGATTAATTCAAAAGCTTGAATGTAAATAGGAGGGTAATATGAACTGGCTAGATCTTTGTATAATTATCATACTTGCACTAGGCACAATAACGGGGATAAGAAGAGGTTTTGTGGCTTCAATTACTAGCGTAGCTTGTGTCATTGTTTCTATTGTGGTTGCCAAGCTTTATTATAAGACAGTATCTTTATTCTTATTGACCAATACACCCTTGAAGGATACAATTATAAAATTTATGGCAGAAAAGAAGGTGTTGCAGGGTTTTAATGGATTCATGCCTGACAATGCAATGCCAACTTTTTTTAGTGACTACTTTGCGCAGGATATACATACCTTTGTAAGCATAATTATCATAAACCTTATAGCTATGATAGGAATTTACATTGTCGTCAGGTTTTTGCTTGCTATTGTAGAAGGATATATCAAGAAAGCAACTGAAATGCCAGGCTTAAATGAAATAAACAAATTGGGTGGAGGAGCCATAGGTTTTGCAAAAACGGTATTGGTGTTACTACTAATATTTGCAGCTATTATACCAGTGTCAAATATGCTTCCGTGGGCAAGCTTTAAAGATGTGGTCCAGAGCTCAGTATTAGCAAAATATTTCTACTCCTATAACTTTATATTGGGGTGGATTTGGAATTCAGCCTTTGAACTGATCAAAAGATAGGGGGGAGTATGTTTGAAAAAAAATAATTTCGTAGTGGGAATAGTACTTGTATTTCTTGGTCTTGCCTTTTTCTTGAAAAACTATAATATTTCGGTGACCAATACAATGCTGCTGCTTGGAGGTCTATATTTCTTGTATGATTATGTGATAAAAAAATATCAGCCACATTTGGTGTTTGGAATAGTCCTGAGTGCGGCAGGTTCGATAATGTTACTCCGAGACTTAGGAAGGTTACACTTTGATTTGAGCGGAGAAATGTTTTTCTTGGCATTAGGAGCAATATTCCTCTTTTTTTACTTTGCCAAAGGAATCACTGGTTTTGTATTTCCTGGATTTATACTTCCGGTTTTTTCTATATATTCCTTAATAGAAAACAATATGAATGATAATTATATGTGGCCTAGCTTTTTCATACTATTGGGTTTAGCCTTCTATTTCATATACTTTACAGCCTATATCCATAAGAGCAGCTGGCCTCTAATACCTGGGACCATATTGATACTATTTGGATTGGTTGCATTTACTTTTGTATTGGGTATTTTATCAGTTGATATGTTAAGAGATATAGCACAGTACCAGAACTATATTATATCCGGGGCAATCGTGCTTTTGGGGGTAGGGTTATTATTTAAAGGCTTAAAGAGATAAAACGGAAAGAAAACGCTTGAGAATCAAATTGTATTGAATTATTCGTTATTGAGCAATAAAGAAGAAATGGTATTAGAAATTTTCTAATACCATTTCTTCTTCAAAATGATTTCACAACTATCTTGCTGCGTCTATTACGATGGAGGAGTTTGAGGTATGAGTATTAATGAAAATTTTATCTTCAATGCTGTCAAAGTTTGAACTCTTTACCTGCGCTACTGACTGCATACTGAAGCTTTTCTTATCAATGAAGTAGTTTAATTGCGGAAGATCTACGGAGATATTTCCGACTGAGGTTGTTGCATCAATCATATAACCACAGGTGTCACTATTGTTTAGGGATATTGTTATTTTCCCATTGGAAGTACGTAGATTGTAATTCCCCTCTTTTGAATTTACTTTGTAAATGCCATCTAAAAGAATTGCACCGTTACTGGTTTTGGCATCTAGCTTATCAAACTTGCAGTCTTCAATTTCTATTTTGCCATTGGAAGTGGTAAAATCAGCAATTTCTGATGATGTACCGGAGACAATGATCTTCCCGTTGCTTGTTGATGCCTTTACAGATTTGCTTTGGCAGTTAAGCAAAGAAATTCTGCCGTTAGATGTACTGGGCATAAAGTAATCTGCTGTAATATCACTTAGCTCACATTTCCCATTTGTAGTAACGATATTAAGTGAGCTTAGGTGTTTTGGAACCAATACCTCAATCTTACCCCAGGTTCTGCTAGGGAATTGAGTTTTGAAACTGAATTTATTATTCACTTGGTCAACTCTTAAAAATTCGTCTAGTACCAAGTTAGGAGTAGAGCTATTAATATAAAGGTTAATCATAAGGTCGCTTTCGGTTGTAGGACTAACGATTACTGCAAAATTGCTGGTTTCGATTGATAACTCAGTGTTATCTGATAAAGGATACATGTAATTTTTATTGTATTGATATTTGTCATTGCCCATATCAATAAAGTTGCCTAGATAATTAACCAGTTTATCTGAAAACTTCACTGCTGAATCAGCAATATCGTTTCCGAAGGACTCCATACGCTTTGCAAAATCATCACCAAATTTTTCTGAATTAGAGCCAAACTTTTCTGCACCATTGTTTAGGCTATTTCCAAGTTTCTCTGCAACTTTACTAGCTTTTTGATGAAGTCCCTGCATTTTCTCTTCAAATCTCTTCTCGTATTTCCTAGCATCAGATTCGAAGCTTGAAGTATTTGTATCAATTGATTCTAATAGCTTATGCGCTTCCTCGGCAGTGATTTTACCTTCTTGAAGCATCTTTAAGATTAACATTTTTTCTTCCATTATAATTCCTCCTAATTCTTTAATAATTCTATGGCTTCTTCTGAACTGATTTCCCCTCTGTCCAACTGTTCTAATATTTCCTTGTTTTTATTAGGATTATAATTTGCTTGGTTTTTGTAGCCTAGAGATTCAATTAATGAATCCAGCTTGCCTTTTACAGTTGGGTAGGAAATCCCTAGCTCTTTTTCAATTTCTTTGATATTTCCGCGATTCTTAATAAAAATATCCGCAAATTCCAGCTGGTCCATAGGCAGCTGGCAAAACTTATTCAATCTGAAGCGACCGCTGATAGTACTATTGCAGCTGCAGCATTTAAACTCAGTGACTTCTATCGTACCATCACAAATTGGACATTTGCCTAATATATCTTTTTTCATAAATGCACCCTCCAATTGGATTAAATTAACATCTTAATTTCAATTATAATACTATTATTAACAATGTCAATATAAATATTAATAAAATTAAGATTATAATAGAATTAAATCAATAATGTTCAAATTCGAAATTAACTTTTTGAAGTAGAAGGACTTTTGCGACTCAAATAGATAGATTTATATTGAAATATTAAATAGAAAGAAAAAGTTTATATAAATTATCTATAAATGCGAAATATATGGTATATAAGTCTAAAATAAATTATCATATATATTAGAACAAAATGTTTCAAGGAGGTCTGGGAATGGCTAATATAGATGCAAGAGGACTGCAATGCCCGCAACCGGTAATTATGGCAAAGAAGGCTTTGGAGGAAATAACTTCAGGAGAGGTACTGGTTATTGTAGATAATACAACTGCCAAAGAGAATGTATCAAGGCTTGCGGCTAATTTGAACTATCAGCATAAGATTGAAGACAAAGAAGGCTGCTATTATATAAAGATAAGCAAATCAGATGCAGTTGATACGAAGACAGAAAACAATGATTTTGTAATAGTTATTACTTCCGATAAACTAGGAGTTGGAGAGGATAAGCTAGGACAGCTTCTCATGAAGACATATACATATACATTATGTGAAACAAAGCCATATCCTAAGGCAGTTATATTTATAAATAGCGGGGTAAAGCTTGTCGTGGAAAACTCAGAAGCTCTAGAGAATATACAGAGGTTGGCAGAATCAAATATAGAAATTATCAGCTGCGGCACGTGCTTGGATTACTATAATATTAAGGATAAACTTAGGGTCGGTGTGGTAGGAAATATGTATTCTATTGTAGAGTACATGAATAATGCAGCAAAAGTAATTAATATAAGCTAAAGAATACATAAAGAGGGGATTATCAAATGAGGGATTTTTTCACCAAGATATCGAAGTATTTTCAATTGGATACCCCGCTGCTTTATTACTATATAAGTATAGCCATAAAGATTCTTGTTATATTTTTGTTAGCAAAGCTTTCTATACTAATATTAGATAGATTGGTGGTTAAGGTTTTTAAACTTTATCCAAGATTCAAAATGAATGAGCAGAAATCAAATACTTTAGCGGGCATACTAAAAAGTGTAATTAAATATGTAGTTTATATAATCATGGGGATATCAATTCTTGACACCTTAAGCATCCCTACGCAACCAATACTTGCTACGGCTGGTCTAGGCGGAATAGCCATTGGATTTGGAGCACAGAGTTTGGTCAGGGATGTATTTACGGGCTTTTTTATATTATTTGAGGATCAATATGGCGTTGGAGATTATGTGACAATAAATGGAGTAACAGGTACTGTAGAAGAGCTGGGCTTGCGTATTACTCGCATCCGTTCCTTTAATGGAGAATTACACATTATTCCAAATGGGGAGATCAAGGCTGTTACAAATGCATCTAGAGGAAGTTCACTGGCCATTATAGACATAGGCATTGCATATGAGAGTGATCAAGGGAAGGCAATGAAGATACTGACAGAAGTTGCGGCAGAATATTATGAAAACAATAAGGACAAAGCTGCAGAAAGCCCTGAGGTACAAGGAATAGTGAGATTGGAAGAAGCAGGAGTAATTATCAGAACGATCATAAAAACTCAACCGCTTATGCATTGGAATGTAGAGAGAGAACTAAGAAAATTAATAATTGATGCCTTTAAAAAGGAAAAAATTGAAATACCATATCCAAAAAGAATTATGGTAGATAAGAAGTAAATAGTTAGGAGGGATTTAATGTATTATCCCAAAGAGTTTAATTTAGGTGATATTGTAGAAACTAAGAAAGAACACCCTTGTGGTAGCAAGCAGTGGGAAGTAATCAGAGTGGGAGCAGATTTCAAAATAAGGTGCATAGGATGCAGCAGAATTGTTATGCTGCCTAGACCAAAATTTGAAAAATCTGTTAAAAAAGTAATTAAAGCTGCAGAAACTTCAGAGAATGATCAATAAAACAGTTGAAAAAAATCAGACATAGTGATATAATACGTAGATGCGTACAGACGCAAATATCCTCGCTCTATCCCGAGTGATAGGGCCGTTAGTCCGTGGGGAGGAGGTGAAACTTATGAATAAATATGAAACGATATACATTATAAAGCCAACTGTTGATGAAGCAGGCGTTAAAGCTCTTGTAGAAAAGTTCAAGGGTATAATGGAAGCGAATGGCGAAATCGAAACATTAGATGAGTGGGGCAAAAGAAAGCTTGCTTACTTAATCGATGATATCGGTGAAGGCTACTATGTATATACGAAATATAAAGCTGACACTGCAGTTCCAAAGGAATTGGACAGAGTGTTCGGTATAACTGAAGATATACTAAGAAACATGACTATAAAGCTAGACTAATTTTAAAAGGTGGTGCTTTAGTATGAATAAAGTTGCCTTAGTAGGCAGATTAACAAAGGACCCCGAAGTTAGATATACAGCGAACAATCAGACGCCAGTTGCGAAGTTTACAATTGCTGTAAACAGAATGTTCAAACAAGAAGGCCAGCCTGATGCAGACTTCATACCAATCGTTGTATGGGGTAAGCCAGCAGAAAACTGCGGTAAGTACATCGGCAAGGGCAGACTTGTTGCCGTTTCTGGAAGAATCCAAACTAGAAGTTGGGATGACCAAGAGGGAAAAAGACATTTTGCAACAGAAGTAACTGCGGATGAGGTTCACTTCTTAGATAAAGCTAGCGATGTAAGCAAAGGGTCAGGCAGTGGTGTAACAAAGGAATCCGGTGATTTCTACCCTGCTGAGGAAGAAGACGATCTTCCATTTTAGGATGATAGGAGGAAAATAAATGCCAAGAGAAGATAGAGGCGGTAGAGAAAGAAGTGCAGGCGGTTTCGGCAGCGGCAAAATGAGAAAGCCAAAGAAGCGCGTTTGTAATTTCTGCATAGATAAAGTTGAGCACATCGATTATAAAGATGTGAACAAAATCAGAAGATATGTTAGCGAAAGAGGAAAGATAATTCCAAGAAGAATTTCTGGAAACTGTGCTAAACATCAAAGACAAATTACAGTAGCAATAAAGAGAGCTAGAAACATAGCTTTCCTACCATTCACAACTGATTAATAAAAGACTTGAAACCCGATGTAGAAATACATCGGGTTTTTTAATATTAAAAAACGTCATGACAAAAAAACGTCAAAATGTGATTCGAATTACAGAAGCTTTCGGAGAAGGAGATTTGACTCAACAGGCAGTAGTTTATGGGAATGATGAAATAAGTGCGGTTACTGAAGAACTTTCAGCTACTATTGAAGAAGTTACATCTACTATGAAAAGCATCAATGAATCGACAAGACACATTTCAGCAGGGGCAGGAGAGCAAGGCAAGAGCTTTGAAGTTGTTGCGGAAGAGGTAAGGAAGCTTGCAGAGCAATCAGCATAAGCATAGGCAGAACTACCAGAAAACGGAATGCCTTGGTAAATAAATTCAAAGTATACATAGAATAAAAAAGGTTGGAAATGAAATGCACCTCAAATGTTAGTCAAAAAAGTTAACATTAGGGGTGTTGTTTTTTGCAAAATGGCAATAGGTGAATAAACAGGCTGTGATCAAGGTAAATTAACAACGAAACATTTTATGTTGCAAAGATATTATTAAATTTATGGTGATTAAATGAAGGAAGAAAAAAGAGATAATAAAGCAAGTAGGAAAAAAAGACAATATGAAGATACAAAACTACAGACCGCTATAGATAAAAATCTAGAGCTTTTTAAGCAGGTATTGCATTATCCATTGAATCAGGATTTTATAATTAAAGATTTGACTATAGAAGACTTTGAAAGAAAATGTAGTCTCTTATATATGAAGGGAACCATAGATTCGAGTAAACTTGAAAATAATTTAGTTCCTTCGTTGAAAAAAATAAATCAAATTGAAATGACTGAAGCAATAAGCTGCTGGGCTGTAGTGGTGAAGCAGCTTGACTTTATGACGGTCGAAACTGTTGAGACTTTATACAAAGCAGTAGATAAAATACTTTTTGGCTATGCGGCAATTTTGATAGATGGTTGTGATATTGCAGTAACTGTGAATATCTCAAAGTTTGAGCATAGGAGCATAGAGAAACCCTCCATTGAAAACGCGATTAAAGGCCCTATGGAGTCCTTTGTGGAGGATGTGGGTACAAATATATCTCTAATTAGAAAAATCGTACGAAATGAGCAGTTGATCAGTGAATCCATTATAAAGGGACAAAGAACCTCAGATGCCATTGTGCTTATGTATATAAAGGATATTGCAGATGAAGAGATATTGGAATGTGTAAAAAAAAGGATATATGACATTAGCACGGACAATATACAGAATTTAGAGATTGTAGAGCAATACATAGAGGACAGACCCTATTCATTAGTTCCTACAGTACTCTATACAGAACGTCCCGATCGAGTAGCAGCGTTTTTACAGGAGGGGCATATTGCATTACTCAATAATTCTTCAGGAGGCTTAATTGTTCCAATAACCTTTTGGTCATTGTTTCACACCGCGGAGGACTATTATCAAAGATGGCCATACAGCAACTTTGTAAGACTCATAAGGCTTATTGCGTTTTTTTTGGCTATGCTTACTCCTTCCTTATATATTGCAGTTACAAACTATCATGTAGAAATGATACCTACAGATTTATTGCTTGCAATTGGTGCTTCCAGGGAAATTGTACCCTTTCCTGCTATTGTAGAGGTTATATCTATGGAGCTGGCCTTTGAGATTTTAAGAGAGGCGGGTATAAGAGTGCCAACGCCTATAGGACCAACCATTGGTATAGTGGGAGCTTTAATACTGGGTCAAGCGGCAGTAGAAGCAAATATAGTAAGCCCAATTTTGGTTATAGTAATAGCTATTACCGGACTATCCTCTTTTGCTATATCTGAAATAAGCACAAATTTTATGATAAGGATAGGAAGATTTGTCTATTTAGCCTTTGCATCTTTTATGGGCCTTTATGGAATAGGCTTGTGTTTTGTTGTAGGGGTAGCATATTTGGTATCAATAGAATCCTTCGGAGTACCATTTTTTTCTCCTTATGCACCTCATTATAAGTCTGCGGGAGATACTTTCTATCGTCCACAGCTGTGGACGATGATATTCAGACCCTTTAACATACAGCAAAAGAATAAAGTTAGGAATCAACAATAAGAGGTGTAACATGCTTAAGAAGCAAAAAACTAAAGTGGGTGCAAGGGAATTTTTTGCTTTGTACGCTATGACAATGGCATTGCAGTTCAGCGACCAAACTCCCGCTACTATTTTTAAGGATGCAAAAAATGCAGGCTGGATGGTGCCGATTATAGCTGGAATATTAACCTTGGTCTCATTTAGTTTTGTACTGCTTGTTCTTTCAAAGTATAAAGATAAGAATATGATTGAGATTATATACAGCACTTTCGGAAAGTATATAGGCTTTATTTTGTGTTTTATATTATTTATTGTAGCTTTTGCAGCTATAGTGCTTAACAGCAGAAGCTATGTAGATATTACCAGAACAATGTTTTTACCCAAGACTCCAACCAACGTAATATACTTCATGCTTATAGCAGCGGCATATATGATAGGACGCGGAGGATTGAGGGGAATATCAAGTACGGCATGGTTATTTTTTGTGCCAATGTGCATAGTGATTATTATTATGTCAGTGTTATCTTTTAAGGATATCAATATGTACTATATATACCCTATATGGGGACCAGGAGTAAAAGAGATATTAAAGGTTTCGGTGAGGCACACCGGCGTTTTTGGAGAATTGATTTTATTTACAATCTTCTTCAGTGAAGTAAGAAGTTATAAATGCTACAAGGCAGCAAGTCTGACTGGTACAGCTTTTGCGATAGTAGTGCTTGCAGTATTCAGTTTCATATATATTACAGTATTTGACTATGTGTCTCTTGAAAATATGGCTTTTCCGTTTCAGGAGCTCACGATGATAGTAAATATAGAACAGTTCTTTACGAATCTAGGATCGCTTTTTTTTTGGATATGGATTATGCTCTCTGTAATTAGGTGTACAGTTCTGCTCTATTTGGCTACGTCGATATTTTGCTATATGTTGAATATTAAGGAGATCAAGCCTCTACTGCCGGCACTTTCTGCTATTATTTTTATTCTAGGAAATATGCCAAACAGTTCTCTAGCGCAAAATATCACCAGCAAGGCAGATGTTTTCTATCAATTGACATATTACATTTTATTGCTGCTGCCCTTTATTCTCTGGATATTATCGAAAATAAGAAAGGTTGCCGGAAATGAAAGTTAAAATAACAATGATTCTCATTATGAATATTTGCTTTGGGTTGCTTTCTGGCTGCTGGGATAAGTTAGAACTTGAAGAGCAAGCTTATGTTGTTACTGTAGGAATTGATATAGCAGAGGGTGACAACATAGTTGTTACTTGTCAGATTGCAAATCCGCAGGGTGGCAGCACGGCGGGGAGCGGAGGTAATCAGAATGAGCCAGCCGCAGAGATAGTGTCCTTCACTATGAGGGATTTTCTTTCCATTAGAGATTTAGCAGCATCATCTGTTACCAGACGTATAACATTTACTCACACAAAGACTCTAGTTGTCGGGGAAGATTTTGCCCGTAGTGATAAGTTTTATAATATACTGGAATCAATAGTTAGAGACAGACAAGTAAGAAGAGATACATATTTAATTATAAGTAAAGAATCTGCTGAAGATTTTATAAGAAACAATCAATCAGCATTAGAAACTAGACCTCATAAGTTTTATGAATTTATGTCAAAGCGGTGGCAAGAATCAGGGCTCGTCCCTGTGTCTATTATAAGAAGGTTCATCCACGATACAGAAAGCGGGGAGGCTTTACACTTAGCGATATATGGTACGAATGAAAAAACAGGCATTGCAGGGGAGAAGGATGAGGACAATTATATAGCGGGTGAAGTGGACAAAGAAGGTGGAAATATAGTACAGCTTATTGGTTCAGCAGTTTTTAAAGACGGTAAAATGATAAACGTTATTGATGGAGAGGATACTAGGATAGCACTACTGCTGCGTGAGCAAATAGATATAGATACATACTTTGTAACCTATAAAGATCCCAAGGATGAAGAATATGTTATAACAATACGATTGACAAAACATAAAAAAACAAAGGTTGATATTAATACAGATAATGAGATTCCGACGATAAATGTTGTGGTGCCTTTGGAGGCCAGTGTTGTAAGCATCCCCAGCAATGTGGACTATGTTACAGATGAGGGAAATAAAAATTTTTTGGCTGATTATATAGGAGAGGAGTTAAAAAAGAAGACCGAAAAGTTTCTAGATAGATCAAAGGAAGAATTTAAAATGGGAGCCTTTGATTGGTATTTGATTGCGAGAAAACAGTTTAATACACTAGAAGAATATAAATTATATAATTGGCGAGAAAAATACCCTGAGGCAGAAATAACAGTTGAGTATGACGTATCAATTAAAGATTTCGGCCGTTTATTTCAGCCTCATACAAACCGGGAAGGAAGTGCAAATCAGTGAGCTGGTTGTTTGTTGCTATTAATGTGTATATTTTTTATTACACAATAACATACGCTGTGAAGTTATATAAAAATGATAAAAACAAGCTTGGCGGAATCATGGCATTCATTGTTGCAATATTGCTGATTGCTTTGCCCTTGCTTATTAGATTTAAAGTTATTGGGAGCGAATAAGTTTCGTTCCCTTGCTTTTTTTATACAATACAAGAAAAACCTGCATAAACAGCCACAAAGCCATGAGTTGATTGATGTGTAGATGTATGATAATATTTAATTTAGGTATACACTGCCTGGAGTATCACGTTATACCTAAGAACTATTTAGATTGCATGACTATAAAGTTACAACAAAAATTCGGGGGTGGATATATTGTTTAATCAAGATACCGATATAACAAAGAATATCAGAGTAATTGAGTTTTTGAAAAGCGAGTTGCTTGCAGGCGTTGCAGCACTTTATCAGAGCCTGATTAAAGGAACCAAAACAGGGCAGGAGGCTCTTGTTGATATACTGGCAAACTTAATTCTAGTTACATACTTATTAGGAAAGAGGCTAGGAATAACAGCAGCAGTAATTGATACTAAAATTACTGAAAAAATAAGAATAGGAATTATAGAGGACCATGAAACTGAAAAGTGGTATGGAGATCTTTCTGATTTGTCAAACTACATGACAAAGAGCAGAAAGTAGAGGTGGACAATGAAAACGATTAGTACTCGTGCTATGGTGGAAGGTGCCGTTTTGGCTGCTTTGACTGCCATAATGGGGATTTTTTATAATGTTCCAATTGCCCAAGCTATTACAATGTTTTGGTCAGTCCCTATTATTATAGTAGGATATAGGAATGGATTTAAAGTAAGCATGATAGCCGCCTTTATTGCAGCAGTGTTGGTATCTTTAATAGTTACCCCCATTGTCGGGATCATACTTTTTGCTACCTATGCAATACCTGGGGCAGTAATGGGTTACATGATGAGAAAACAAATTAGTCCCAACATAACCTTAATACTATGTGGGGCGCTACTGGCGGTAACTGCGGCGCTGCAGCTTGCCTTAAGCCTGGGACTTATACTAGGAGTAAACGTTATAGATATAATAAAGAATCTTGATGCCTCAATCAACAGCTACTTCAGTGAGATTTATAGTAGGACTAGTGATGCCGCGCAAGTTTATACAAAATTTGGCATGGGTGAGGCTGACATCAAGGAAGCACTGCAAAAATTGGATCTGATGCTGAAGCAATTTAAGTTATTGCTGCCTTCCAGCCTTCTAGCTGGAGGACTAGTCACTAGCTACTTCAACTTTAAAATGGTGAAGATTATTTTGAATAGAATAGGCAGTAAGGTTCAGGATGTAAAAAGGTTTTCAATGTGGAGTGTGGATACAAAATATAGATATATTATATTAGGCATTACCTTTATATTATTGCTTGTCACATCTCAGCAGGTGCCATTTTTATACAGCTCCTATACAAATCTATATATGCTGCTTATGTTGTTCTATGCTGTATTTGGCTTATCGGTCATAGTATATTATATAGAACAAATTTCAGAGAAGTATGAAATACAAAAACCAGTCAAAACTTTGATGCTTATAGGTTTACCCCTATTATTGCTGGCAATACTTCCTTATATTGGAATGTTCGATATTGCAGCTAATGTCAGAAGATTGGACAGAAATATTCCTGGAGGTGCGCGATGAAGCTAAGGAAGTTTTCCGTAGCCATATCCAAAGATACAAATCTTTATCTTTGGATAATAGCGATTTCAGTTTTAATAATAGGTATTTTCGATTATAGATTGGGTATAGCAGGCGCGCTTGTGCTTGTGTATTTGGTTGTACACAACATGAGAACAGCTACAAGGAAGAAGGAGGAGCTCAGACTTTATATAGAGAATCTTTCTGAAAGTGTTGATATTGCTACAAAAAACGCTGTATTAAATCTTCCGTTTCCTCTTGTTATAGTTGATGAAGAGGGCTTTATTAATTGGTATAACGCATTGTTTGCAAATATATTTCAGGGAGAATACATATTAGATAAGAGACTTTCAAGCTATCTGACTGGTGTTGATCTAGGAAGAGTATTAAAAAGCGGTACAGAGGAATTTAAAAATATCAACATCAAAGACAGGTATTATGACGTGCACTGCAATTTGATTAACTTGAAGGAAAGCAGTACAGAAAGAAATATCATAATAATGTATTTAGTTGAAAAAACGGACTTTATTGCTGTCAGAAACAAATATTATGAAGAAAGATCTGTGGTTTCCTTACTACAGGTAGATAATTATGAAGAGGTTTTGAAGGATATCGATGAGCTGGCAAAGCCCACTGTTATTGCAGAAATAGATAGAAGAATCAAAGCTTGGGCTTCTACGAACTATGCTTCTATACAGAAATATTCCAACGGAGAATATATACTGCATTTTACTTACCAACAGCTTATGGAGATGGAGGAAAAGAGATTTGACATATTGGACTCCATTCGAGAGATAAATTCAGGAAATAGGATACCTATAACGATAAGCATCGGTGTAGGGGTAAATGGTAAAAGCATAGCTGAGCTACAGAAATTCAGTCTCAGTGCACTGGACATAGCCCTAGGCCGCGGTGGGGACCAAGCTGTTGTCAAGGACAACGACAAGCTATCCTTCTATGGTGGGAAAACAAAGGCTGTAGAAAAGCGTACAAGAGTAAAGGCGAGAGTAATTGCCTATGCCCTAAAGCAGCTGATTGAGCAATCAGAGAATGTTATTATACTGGGACATGAAATGCCAGACTTGGATTGCCTTGGCTCTGCCCTAGGTATTTATAGATGCTGTAAGAATTTAAATAAAGATGTAAAGATTGTAATAAACAAAGTAAATGCTGCAATTGCAAATCTGTGGAATGAACTGGAAGAAGATGAAGAATACAATGAGGCCTTCATCGGATCTCAAGACGCAATACTAAGCTGTACAAAGAACACTTTGATAGTGGTCGTTGATGTTTCTAGACCAGGCTTTACAGAATGCAGACAGCTGCTTGAAAAGACAGAGAAGGTAGTTATAATAGATCATCATAGAAGAGGCACAGAGTTCATTGAAAATGCAGTCATAGCTTATATTGAGCCTTATGCTTCCTCTACCAGTGAGCTAGTGACAGAGATACTTCAGTATATGTTTGAAAAATCTAAGATAAAGCAAATTGAAGCAGAGGCCTTGTTGGCAGGAATTTTTATAGATACCAAGAATTTCTCCTTCCAAACAGGAGTAAGAACCTTTGAAGCGGCATCCTTCCTACGCAGGGTAGGCGCGGATACAACCTTGACGAGACAGCTGTTTCAAGATGATATGGAGACTTTCCTGACTCGTGCAGAGGTGGTTAAGAATGCAACGATGTTCAAGAATAACATAGCAATATCAACGATACCACAAGAAGCCAAATACCATGCGCTTGTTGCAGCACAAGCGGCAGATGAACTATTGAATATCAAGGGTATAAATGCATCCTTTGTACTTTCTCAGATAAGTGGAGATGTATTTATCAGCGGAAGATCACTTGGAGACATAAACGTGCAGGTGGTTTTAGAAAAGCTGGGAGGCGGAGGTCATTTGACTGTAGCCGGTGCACAGCTGCCCGGTATATCAATAAAGGATGGAATTATCAAAATAAAAGCTGCTATTGAGGAATATTTAAAGGAAGGTGAAAGATAAATGAAAGTAATTTTGTTACAAGATGTGAAAGACTTAGGAAAGAAGGATTCAGTTGTTAATGTAAGTGATGGGTATGCAAGAAACTTTCTATTTCCAAGAAAGGCGGCTATTGAAGCCTCTGAGGGAGGTCTAAAAACTATTGCAGATAAGAATAACTCTGTAATCAATAAGAAGAATAAAGAAGTACAGGCTGCAAAGGACCTTGCGGAAAAGATAAATAAAATTGAAGTTAGTATAAAGGCTAAAACCGGAGATAATGGTAAGCTTTTTGGTTCAATCACAAACAAGGACATCGCAGAAATCATTAAGTCACAGCATAAAATAGAGATAGACAAAAAGAAAATTGTTTTAAATGATGCAATAAAGACAGTAGGTACATATCAAGCAGAGATAAAGGTTTATCCTGAAATTTCAGCAAAGATAAAGATTAATGTATCAGCTATATAAATCAAGTAAGGTGCTTCATAATATAGTAAATGAAAAATTACTAGGCTTATAATTAGAAAGGGGAAACAAATTGGGTCAGGATCGCAGCTCTATTCACAGCAACAATCTGACAGTTGACGTATTAGTTGATTACACAAAAAAACTTTATCCGAAGGACATCACAAAGGCTTTGGACAGTATAGAAGACGAAAATCAGAAGATTAAGGTGCTTCATGATATAATTTTCGGGAAGGGTAGCACAAGCCAGCTGGAAGAATCCAAAATGGATGAAAGGTTGGAAAGAATGAGAGAAAAGCTATCTGATGCAGCAGCTAGAAAATATATAGAAGAAGGCATCAAAAAAGAAGTAATTCAGCTTATGCAAAGCAGAGAAAAGGAATACCTGGAGGAAATGAAGCTTCGAGTAATCAAAAAACATACAGGTATAGAAAATGCATCAACTCTCAAGAAGTTTGCTGAATTGGAGAAAATGAAGTATGTAAAGCTTTCCAAATCAATACTTGATGTGTTGAGACCCAAAAAGCAAAGCGAAATAATAGGGCAGCAGGATGCAATAACCTCCTTGATATCAAAGATTGCTTCTCCCTTTCCGCAGCATGTTATATTATATGGGCCTCCCGGGGTAGGGAAAACCACAGCAGCAAGAATTGCACTTGAAATTGCCAAAACAAAAGCTTTTACACCCTTTGCGACAGACGCAAAATTTGTTGAAGTAGATGCAACTACTTTAAGATGGGATCCAAGGGAAGCTGTAAACCCTCTTTTGGGCTCAGTCCATGATCCAATATATCAAGGTGCAAAGAAGGAACTAGCTGAGCTAGGAGTACCGGAGCCTAAGCCAGGATTGGTTACTGAGGCTCATGGCGGAGTGCTCTTTATTGATGAAATAGGAGAACTGGACATTATGTTCCAGAATAAGCTTCTTAAGGTCTTAGAGGATAAAAAGGTAAACTTTGATTCTTCATATTACGATATAAATAATGAGAATGTCCCTTTATATATTAAGAGGCTGTTTGAAGAGGGCGCACCAGCGGACTTTGTACTCATTGGAGCGACAACAAGATTGCCTGAGGAAATAAACCCTGCGTTGCGTTCTAGATGTGCGGAGATTTATTTTAATCCCTTAGACAGTACAGATATAACTGAGATTGTAAAAAATTGTGCTGAAAAGCTTAATGTAAATATAAATTGTGAAAATGCAGCTTGTATAAGCAGCTATACCTATGAAGCCAGAAAAGCAGTCAATATTTTGGCAGATTGCTATAGCAATGCTGTAACCAAATTTGGGACAAGCACAAACATTGAAATAAACGAAGAAATCATTAAAGAAGTCGTGTCAGCAGGACGATTGCTAGCAGTAAACAAAAACAAAAGCAGTCATGTTAGTGAGATTGGCAAAATCAATGGCTTGGGAGTAAATGGTTTTTTGGGAAGTGTAATTGAATTAGAAGCTGTATGCTTTGAGCGAGAAGATGAAGGTGGCAAGGTGCGTTTCAACGAAACAGCTGGAAGCATGACGAAGGACTCCTTGTTTAATGCACTTTCTGTAATCAGAAAGCAAACAGGCCGAAATATTGATAAATATGATATCCATGTAAACTGTGTGGGTGGAGGAAAGGTTGATGGTCCTTCAGCAGGTGCGGCTATAACTTGTTTGCTATATTCTGCGTTAATGAATATGCCTGCAAGGATGGATACTTGCATAACAGGTGAAATTTCGATTAGAGGCGATATAAAGGCAGTTGGCGGCGTAAGAGAAAAGATTCTTGCCGCGAAGCGTCATGGCTTTAAGCATGTAATTGTTCCCGCGGAGAATAACGCAGAAACAATGGGGATAGAAGGTATAAACATAATAGCTGCAGGCAATATTCAAGAGGTATTGAATTTTATTTTTGAATAGAGAGAAACATTTTGTACGATGTGTATTTAATGTAGGATTCTCAGTTCAAACCTATAGGCAGTGTATTGAGGGAGAGTGAGGAAATGATGGAAGGATTGCAGAAGATACCGCCTAACAGTATGGAGGCAGAGCAGTCAGTGTTGGGAGCAATGCTCTTAGACAAAGAGGCTGTTTCGGTAGCCACAGAATTTATTTCAGGGGAGGACTTCTACAGGGAAGCCCACAAAGAAATCTTTGATGCTATTGTTGATATTTTTGATAAGGGACAGCCAGTGGACTTAATTACACTGCCTGAAAAGCTTAAGGTAAGAAATACTCTTGAGGCAGTAGGAGGTATCACCTACCTCACCAATCTTATGAGTATCGTGCCTAGCACCCATAATGTGGGCCATTACGCAAAGATTATTGAAGAAAAGTCTTTACTTAGGAAACTTATTAAAGCTTCAAACGAAATAATGGGGAAAAGCTATGAAGCCAGGGAAGAAGTCGTAAGTGTATTAGATATGGCTGAAAAGAGTATTTTTGATATTTCTTTAAACAGATCCTCCCAGGGCTTTGTTCACATAAAGAAGATATTAAACACCAATTTCGACAAAATTGAAGAATTATATCTAAATAAGGGGAAGATAACAGGGGTATCCACAGGCTTTGATGATCTGGATGAGATGTTATCCGGTCTGCAAAAAGCAGACTTGGTGCTGGTTGCAGCCAGACCTTCTATGGGGAAAACCTCATTTATCTTGAATATGGTGCAGCAGGCTGGAATAAGGGACAAGGTTGCTACGGCTATATTCAGTTTGGAAATGTCTAAGGAGCAGCTGACACAAAGAATTTTATGTGCTGAAGCTTTAATAGACTCTCATAGACTAAGGACCGGGGATATAACAGAAGATGAGTGGATAAAGCTTGCGAGGGCAATGGGTCCCTTATCAGAAGCTCCGATATATGTAGATGATACTCCGGCAATTTCAATGTCGGAAATGAGAGCAAAATGTAGAAAGTTGAAAATAGAGCATAACTTGGGATTGGTACTTATTGACTATTTGCAGCTGATGTCAGGAAGCGGCAAGTATGATAGCAGGCAACAGGAAATTTCTGATATATCCAGGTCTTTAAAAGGCTTGGCTAAGGAGTTGGGAATTCCTATAGTAGCCTGTGCACAGCTATCCCGTGCGCCAGAAATGAGAGCAGATCACCATCCTATCATGTCAGACTTAAGAGAGTCTGGAGCTATTGAGCAGGATGCAGACGTTATTATGTTCTTGTATCGAGATGAGTACTACCATCCGGATACAGAGAAGAAGAACATCGGTGAAGTAATCATATCAAAGCAAAGAAATGGTCCGACCGGAACCGTAGAGCTTGTATGGCTGGGACAGTTTACAAAGTTTGCAAACAAAGAAAAAACTTATGCATAGTAGAAGGGGGACTGGGTGTCCTCCTTTTTTAATGTGTATATTTACATAACAGTTAGATATAAAGCGATTTAAAGAAATTCTTATAAAGAAAATAGAATATTATGGGCTAAATTCATAGCGAATCTTTAATTTTTTAATAAAATATCGCGCATTTTAAGAAAAAAATAAAATTTAAGTCTGTGGATAACTTAATAGAATGTGGATATATTTTGTTAATAAGTATACATAACCTATAAAATGCTGTTGATAAACATATTTCGACACGTTGAAACCATTAAATTTGAACCTAGTTAACGAACATATGTGCATATCTCTGTGGATAATGTGTATAATGTGGATTTGGCTTATGTAATCAAACATATAGAAATGTTGCAAAAATTTTAACAGGTACAAAATCAGTAGATGCATCTGATTTTATATTATCAAAGATGTATTTTTCACAACATATAAACATATAGAAATGATTATTTCAAGATTAGCAATTCATTAATTACATATAATATGAATAATAATGATGCTGACGTGAAATATAAATGAATATTGGAAGTTATAATTCGACCATGTTTGAATTATAACGCATAAGTATTGATAATAATTCGACATTTGATTGACTATGATATTGTATTCTGGTAATATTATTGAGGGGTTGATAGCCTTAGTATATATAAAGCAGGTGAAATTGATGACGAGACCAATTAAGAGCCATTATGATGCAATAATTATTGGAGCAGGTCCGGCAGGAATCTTTACAGCACTGGAGCTTACAAGACATAATGAGAATTTAGAAATTCTAATTGTAGATAAAGGTAAATCAATTACTAGCAGAACTTGTCCCGCTAGAACATTAAATAAATGTATTGGCTGCGAGCCATGCGGCATTACTTTTGGATGGGCTGGAGCAGGTGCATTTAGTGATGGGAAGTTATCCCTAAGTCCAGAGGTTGGCGGGAATATTACGGAGTACATGAGCGAAGATGAGGCCCAAACACTTATTAATTATGCAGACACCATCTATTTAGGCTTTGGAGCACAGCAAGAAGTGCACGGCTTAAATAATAAAGTAGTTAGCGATATTAAGTATGAAGCTTCTAAACATAATATAAGACTTATACCATGTCCTGTAAGACATTTGGGCACAGAGAAGGCATTCTTTGTATTGGAAGGAATGTATAAGCAGCTTGTAGAGAAAACAAAGACAGATTTTTCAGAGCTTACGAATGTATCTGAGATAATAGTTGAAGATAATAAGGTAGTAGGCATTGATATGATAAAGAATAAAGAAACATATAGAGTGACAGCTGATTACGTAATCGCAGCGCCAGGCAGAGGCGGTGCAGAATGGCTTTCAGATCAGGCTAGAAAGCTGAATATACCAAATACAAACAATGCTGTAGATATTGGCGTTAGAGTTGAGGTACCCAACAGCATAATGGATCATTTAACAAAGGAGTTATATGAAGCAAAGCTTGTTTATTACTCTGATACGTTTGACAATAAGGTAAGAACCTTTTGTATGAATCCTGGTGGAGTTGTTTCACAGGAAGGCTACGAAGGCGGTATAACTATGGTAAACGGCCATAGCTATGCAGAGGATAATTTGAAAACCGAAAACACAAACTTTGCAATGTTAGTTTCAACTAAATTTACTGAGCCTTTCAATGAACCTATTGAATATGGCAAGTATGTAGGAAGACTGGCAAATATGCTTACTGGCGGCGGCATAATGGTTCAAAGATTAGGGGATCTTTTACAGGGAAGAAGAACTGACAAAGATAGATTAAGAAAATCTACAACGATCCCAACATTGAAAGGTGCGGTACCAGGAGATTTAAGCTATGTATTGCCAAATAGATATTTGACCTCTATAGTAGAAGCATTGAAGGCATTTGATAAGATTGCACCAGGGCTGTACTCGAAAAACACCTTGTTATATGGTGTTGAATGTAAGTTTTATTCAAGCAAAATACAAGTAAGCAATCAATTTGAAACAAAAGTTAGCAACTTATATGCCATAGGAGATGGTGCTGGGATTACCAGAGGACTAATGCAGGCATCTGTAACAGGAATCGTTGTTGCAAGAGATATTGTTTCAAAGAAGAAATAAAGGAAAGAGGTGTTCTCTATGTCATCATTAGTAATAGTAGGCGCTCAATGGGGCGATGAAGGAAAAGGTAAGATAACTGATTATATGGCGGCAAAGGCTGATGTGGTGGTAAGATACCAAGGAGGCAACAATGCTGGACATACTGTTGAGGTAGGCAGCGAGAAATACAAATTGAATTTGATACCTTCAGGTATACTTCATGGAGATAAGCTTTGTATCATAGGCAACGGTGTAGTGCTAGACCCGGAAGCTTTTCTAAATGAAATAAAGATGCTGCAGGACAGAGGGATATCAACAGCAAACTTAAAAATTAGCGATAGGACTCATATTATATTTCCATATCATAAAAAAATTGATGAGCTGTCAGAAATACAAAGAGGCAGCAATGATATAGGCACTACAAAAAAGGGTATTGGCCCAGCATACATGGATAAGACTGAGAGAATAGGTATAAGAGTATGCGATTTAATGAAAAAGGAAGTCTTTGCCCAAAAGCTAAAATCAAACTTAGAAATCAAAAATAAATTCCTTAAGGAACTTTTTGACTTTGAAGGTTATTCCTATGAGGAGACACTAGAAGCATACTTAAACTATGCAGAGAAGATCAGACCGTACGTAGCAGATGCTTCATTGCTTGTTCATGATGCCATTAAAGCAGATAAAAAAGTGTTATTTGAAGGTGCTCAAGGAACTTTGCTTGACTTGGACTTTGGAACATACCCATACGTAACTTCATCACATCCTACTTCCGCAGGAGTATGTTCTGGAGTAGGTATTGGTCCATCCATGATAGGCAAGGTAGTTGGAGTTGTAAAGGCATATACCACAAGAGTAGGAAAGGGTCCATTCCCTACAGAGCTGAATGACGAAGTGGGAGATGCAATAAGAGAAAAGGGCTTTGAATTCGGCACAGTAACAGGCAGAGCTAGACGCTGCGGTTGGTTCGATGCAGTAATAGTTAGATATGCAGTCAGAATAAATGGACTTACAGGTATAGCACTTACAAAGCTAGA
>JARBUB010000089.1 GCA_029239905.1 Clostridia bacterium | reverse complement strand
TAGTCATGTCCCCCGCAAGTGCAAGCTTTGATATGTTCAAGGATTTTGCAGAGCGTGGGAATATGTTTAAGGAAGCAGTTAATATTTTAAAGTAATCTGATATGATATATGTGCTTCGTATTTCTTGCATTGGTTATAGGGGCGGGTTTAGGCATCCTCTTGAATTTTCAAGACCCGATGCTCCATACCCGCCCTTATTTTATGCGTTTTATCCGGGATGACACGTGGGTCATCCCCTACATTATGATCTTTTTTAATGTTTATCCCAAGAACCCCTTGTGGCATTCTTGGATCTTTTCCTTTAGCAACTTTACTATTGTTGGGTTGCCAGCGATTAAGTTAATACCCTTTTCATGGGTATGATATATTACTTCTCCGCCTGCTTCACGGATAATAAGCTCTCCCGCTGCCATATCCCATAGCTTGATCTTCATTTCCCAGTATCCGTCCAAGCGACCGCATGCTGCACAGCAAAGGTCATAGGCCGCACTTCCGCTCCTTCTGATGCCCATTATGTCTGGTACAATATGTGCAAATATGTCTATGTTGTTATTCTTTACATCCACTGCTTTGTCATAAGGGAAGCCCGTAGCCAGTAATGCTCCTCTTAGATTGTCTGTTTCGGAAACATTTATCTTCTCATCATTTATGTATGCGCCCATACCCTTGGCAGCCCAAAACATTTCGCCAGCAAAAGGCAAATGAACCACCCCTAATAAAGCCTCATTTCCCTGACGAAGAGCTATTGACACAGCAAACACGGGATACCCATGAAAATAGTTGTTCGTGCCATCCAATGGGTCAATTATCCACACATACTCGTTGTCGCTCAGGGATTCGCCAGCTTCCTCGGATATGATGCTGTGCAGGGGATAGAATTCCTTAATCTTACTGATAATCAACTTTTCGCAAAGAAAATCAACCTCTGTAACCATATCTACATCAGTTGATTTTGTATTGTACTTTATTTTCTGATTCATGTATTCAAGCTGTAGAGACCCCGCTTCTACTGCCCATTGCTTCGCATTATCTAAAGCCTTTTGTAAATCCACAGTATTCAAGTCCTTTCAAGTATATTACTTTCTTTCATCATATATTATATCAAATACTGTGTCTATTATCATTTGTCCTATCTTATGGAATTTAATAAGATCCTCTCTAGTAATCACTTCGCCCTTCCGCTTCGCCTTCGTTACTTCCACATATTTTAGATTTCCACTGTCAAAAGCAAGAACCTCTTGTTTACTGCTGATAAATGTGCCAATCGCACTATTGTTTATGGACCTAAACACTGCCGCTATATCATTGCTTTTCAAGCTTGCTTTTAGATCCCTTACATAACTTTGCCCCTTCTTATTCTTAGGCTTTATACCGGAAGAATCTATTATAAGCTTATCACCTGTTAAATTTCCTATATCAATATAAAAGATATCATTTTTAGACCTGTCAATATATCTGTCTGAAAAAATTCCTGCTCCCTTATTAAATCTATTCGACTCGTCCCAAAAGGCAAATATTACTGTCCTATCAGGCTTCACCGATTCCCCTCCCAGCATTTTTGCAAGTTCTAACTGAATAGCAGTTCCACTTGCTTTCAACGCATCTAAGGTGCCTTTGCCCATATTATCGGTTATATTATTTATATTTGTGCCAATTAATATGATATCATCTTTATACAAAGGGTCTTTTCCGGGAATAACACCCATAACATTCGCACGAAGAACATTCTTGATGACTTCTATATCAAATTTAACAGAGATGCTGACTTCTTTCTGATCAAGCAATAATTCGCCCTTGTCAGCGGCAATTAATACAGTAAAAAAACTCTCCATCCCGTTTACATATATTGTCCTGTTTCCACGACCTTCAGTGCTGTTCCAGTCTTCAATAAATATAACTCCCTTTGGTTTGATAAAGTTCCTCACATCATTAATTATGGAGTTGATTTGTCTATATTCCATACCCCTAATATCCAATATGATAACCTTGTTCTCATATTTGCCAGATGCATTATACAACCATGAAAATTCTTTCAGCTTGCTAAAGTTAATTTCTTCAAGTTCATAGGTTCCTTCTGCTCCAGTAGGTTCTGCTAAAATATAATCCTGACTATATATTAGCTGTTGCTCTTCTTTGTTTCCTATTCGATAGTTCATATCTGTATTTGCTATCTCAGGTATCTCCTCCACAATCATCTCATGAATATATTTATTATCAAAGGGCTGTATTCCATATGCCTCCAGCTTTTCTGCTATATAATTCATTGCAATTACATTTCTGCCAACCTTATACTCTCTATATTTAAACTGGCTGCCTCCAAAGTCATTTATAGCTGCAAAAGCTTCTGCACTGTTAAAGCTATTAGGACTTTGAGGTTGTGGAAAGAATATGATAAGCAAAATCGTAAATATAGTTAAAAGCTTACAATAAATGCTTCTCCTATATAGATTAAAATTTTTCAGCTCATATATTAGTTTTAAAGGAGATAAATGTCCAGGTATCCTTTTTATAAAGCTTATTATTCTTGAATCCCGCTTGTCAAACTCTATTCTTAAACCCTCTCCTAGCATATTAAAGCCTATAATACTAACTGAAAAGGCCGCAGCCGGATAGAATATAAGCCAAGTCTTAAAGGTACTGAATAAATAGTTTGAAAACACCAATAGGGATGCCCAGTCAAATTCATATGGGACATTTAAGCTGCCAGTACCTTCATTGACATAACCGCTGCTCAAAACCAATCCCAGCACTCCTACCTGTGACAGAAGCAGCAAAACAACTCCTATCTCTAAAAAAAACAAAACAACCAAAGAAGGAATGATATGGGGTACCACATTTTGAATTACAATTTCAAACTTGGTCTTCCCAATGGCAATTTCACCTTCTATAAATTCCTCATTGAGCACGTCCTCAATATTCTTCGTCAGCAGCTTTGCCAGTTTACTCCAACCAAATATAGTCATAATAAAGGTGGCTGACGCCATTGGATTCGAAAATAAATCAGTAAATAGACTGATGGCGCTTAAAATAAGTATTAGCATGACCATGGGAAATGCGCTAAAGGTTATGTTGAATAAATGAATAAGCCAAGTTGAAAACTTATTCTTGTATGCCGCAGCCATTGCCAGAGGCAACGCAATCAACAGCCTCCCAAAGGCTACACCTAAAGCCATGGTCATGGTCGCCGAACAGCCATAAATAATCAAGCTGCGCAGATCCCTGCCTTTTTCATCCGTCCCCCATACATAGTCCTCTCCAGGAGGAACGGGAGGTACCAAAAATTTACCGCCGTCTTTTTCATACTGCAGGGTTTCTTTTCCATAAGGATCAGAGGTTGCAAAGCGTTCAGGATATAGGCTTACTAATCCAAGCAGGAGCACAATGCATAATCCTATGATCAATGGAAAATTTACTTTTCTTAATAAACTGAATTTCCTCATAGCTACCCCTCAATCTAAATGTTTTGCACAAAGTGCAAAACATTTACCTCTGTTCATATAATCTAACTTTGTCGTAAAGTTTAAAATCTCTAATAAGCTTTTTTATCGATATAATACAGCACCAGTTTTATGATTTCCTCAAGCCGTTTATCATCAACATCTTCCAAGGTGTCATTTGGGCTATGATAGCCATGCATATCATCCATATTAATTAGCAGTATTGAAGGTACATCCTTTATCGCAAAGTTAGTATGGTCACTGGCAGTAATATTACTTGATATTGCATCTACTCCCAGACTCTTCGCAATCTCTAGAAACTCAAATTTAAGGTCTGGTGCAAATCCATCCCCATTGGCAATAGATAAGGGCATGATATAGGAGGAGCCTACCATATCAAGATTTATCATTACTGCCTTTTTAAGTGGAAAGACAGGATTATCAGCGTAATATTCTGATCCAGTTAGATGATATTCTTCACCATTGAATGCGATGAAAACGATAGATTTGCTAGGTTTAACAGGGTTTTGAGATATGACACGGGCTATTTCCATCATAGCCGCGGTGCCTGAGGCATTGTCTAAAGCTCCTGGATTATATGTACCGTTGAAATTGTCACCTACATGATCCATGTGACCGCCTATTATTATGAACTCATCTTTGTTCTTTTCATCAGCCCCAGGTATATAACCCACAACATTAGAGGCCTTATACTTCTCATCAATTCTATAGCTGCATTGAAGTTTAATATTTCTACTTTCTTGTGCAGCGGCAGCCAGTTCTGCGAAGGTAAGCGTATCTACGCCGATTACAGGCTTATAATATTTGCCCCAATTTTTGCTATACATAGGTATTACCTTTAGATCACTAAAACGGCTGTTTTCACCCTTAACATCCATCTCCACGATGATTGCACCAGCTTTGGTAGGATACGCCTCCCTCATAAGCTGCATCGACTGACTTCTGCCTTGGGCCTTAAGTGAAAATAGTAAAATCGAATTATTCTCAAGGCTATTGGACTGAATATCGGCAATACTATTCATAACCTTCATAGGTGCATTCAGTTGAATATCTTCTGTACTATCTGACAACACCGTATAAACAAAGTTCTTAGGATATTCGAAGTTCTTTATTGTATTCCCATCTTTATCAATTAACTCAAGCTTTGGTGTTTCTTCCAGAAGTGTCACAGATTGGCTATATGGCTGCAAATAGTTATTTAAACTGCTTGGACTCTCTAATCCTATGCTATTGAAATAGTCAGCTATATATTGAACTGCCTTTTCATTTTCTGCTGTTCCTGTTTTTCTTCCTTTATACTTATCCGAAGCAAATTCTGCAATTATATCCATAGCATTTTGAGTATCAAGTTTATCAATTTCTATATTTGTATAACGCTTTTGCTGTTGTTCTTGGCCTTGTATATATTCTTCAATTTGTTTTGCTGCCTCAATATCTTTCGTTGAACATGAAGACAACATTGCTATAAGCATGAAAGATGCCACAAATAATAAAATTTTATCTTTTAACTTGGTTCTCATAGATACACCCCCTGCGTATTATATGAAACGTATTATTCTTCACTGGCCGGCATGGAGACCAGCCCTACATAGAGTAGATATCTGACTCCACAATATTATCTATAAATTGGTTTTTTTTACATTATCAGCATATCACATATTTTTGAAATAATTGTGAACTTTCTGAAAAATCAAAAACAAAAAATAAGCACATGTTACTGTACTTATTTTTATTAACTAGACTCTATAAAGTTCTTGTTAGTAAAATAAACTTCCAATTATATGGAAGTCCATAGATTATTCTTTGTATTCTAAAATATCTCCAGGCTGACATTCTAAAGCCTTACAGATCGCCTCTAAAGTTGATAAACGAACTGCTTTTGCCTTTCCATTTTTCAATATAGAAAGGTTAGCCATTGTTATTCCAACCCGCTCTGAAAGCTCTGTTACGCTCATTTTTCTTTTGGCCAGCATCACATCAATATTGATTATAATTGCCATATCATTCACCTCACACTGTTAAATCATTTTCTGATTTTATGTCTATGGCTTCTTTTAAAAGCCTTTGAAGAACAGCAGCAAAGACCGCGATCACCATTGAAGCAAAAACAGGAACCATTCCGACTATGATGACCCCTGGTGCGTCGTCTAGTTCAGCTACGAGATAAACAAATGGCATAATTATCACATACAAACCACTGATTGTCATTGCACAGAATTTAATATTCTTTAAAGCTTTAACTGACAATTCAGAGAAAGCTTGGTTCTTGTCAATATAGCTTAAAAGTTTAAAAGCCTGATACAATGCAGCGAAAAATGGTATCACCGATACATACATACCAATTATAATGGGATATAGTATATGTGCATAATCTGGATTAACTGGATTATTAGCTAACCATGGCAATCCATATATACATAAAGCAAGAACCGGAGTTCCAATAAGAAAAACAGCCATCCTTAAGAAGAGTGTTGTTCCTCGTTTCATAAAAGCACCTCACTTAATTATTGTTATATTGAATTTATCATATTAATTATCGTTTGTCAATAAAAAGTTATTGTTTTATGTTGTGTTAGCTTCATTTTTCAAAATAAGGTTTAATTATTATGGGCAACCAACTATAGCTGTACCATAAAACAAAGAGTATTCTGCTCATTAAGCTGAATACTCCTTACCATAATTAATTTTTATCTCTTTCCAATATCTTCTTTAGGAATTGACCAGTATATGATTCTGCGACCTCTGCAATATGCTCAGGTGTTCCCTCGGCAATGATTGTGCCTCCTCGATCTCCACCCTCCGGTCCTAAATCGATTAGGTGATCTGCTCTCTTTATTACATCGAGATTGTGCTCTATAACTACAATTGTATTGCCAGTCTCTACAAGTCTATCTAGTATATGCATCAGCTTATGAATATCGGCAGTATGCAGGCCCGTTGTAGGTTCATCCAGTATATACAATGTTTTGCCTGTACTTCTCTTGGACAACTCAAAAGCTAGTTTGATTCTTTGGGCCTCGCCGCCAGAAAGCTGTGTAGAAGGCTGACCTAGCTTGATATAACCCAAGCCCACATCATATAGAGTCTGCATTTTTCGTTGTATCCTAGGAATATTCTCAAAGAATACCAATGCATCTTCCACGGTCATATCCAATACATCAGCTATGTTCTTGCCCTTATATTTTACTTCCAGGGTTTCTCTGTTGTAGCGCTTGCCCTTACAAACTTCGCAAGGTACATATACATCAGGAAGGAACTGCATCTCAATTTTAATGATACCATCACCCTTACATGCTTCGCATCTGCCGCCCTTTACATTGAAGCTGAAACGGCCATTCTTGTAGCCTCTCATTTTAGCCTCAGCTGTAGTTGCATAAACCTCTCTGATTATATCAAATACGCCAGTATAGGTAGCAGGGTTGGACCTTGGAGTTCTGCCAATTGCAGATTGATCAATATCTATAATTTTATCTAGATGCTCTAAGCCCGTTACACTATCATGAGCACCGGGATGAAGTTTCGTACGATATAGACTGGAAGCTACTGCCTTATATAATATCTCATTTACCAGAGTACTTTTACCAGAACCAGATACCCCTGTTACACAAGTAAAAACACCTAGAGGGAAACTTACATCTATATTCTTAAGATTGTTTTCCTTAGCACCCTTTATTTCAATAGAATTGCCATTTGATTTTCGTCTTTCTTCAGGCACTTCTATCTTTTTCTTTCCGCTTAAATACTGTCCTGTTATCGACGCTTCGCAGTTCAAGATATCTTCCAAGGTGCCTTGTGCAACAATTTCTCCTCCATGGACTCCAGCACCAGGACCCATGTCTATAATATGATCTGCGGTATGCATGGTGTCCTCATCATGCTCAACTACCAATAGTGTATTACCTAGATTAGTCAAGTTACGCAGAGCCTTTAGAAGCTTGTCATTATCTCTTTGGTGAAGTCCTATACTAGGTTCATCCAATATATATAGAACACCCATCAAGCTGGAGCCTATCTGCGTTGCCAGCCTTATTCTCTGAGCCTCGCCTCCGGACAGTGTTCCTGCTGCTCTTGATAGTGTCAGATACTCTAGTCCTACATTTAATAAAAACTCCAATCTTTCCTTAACTTCCTTAAGAACCAGCTTTGAAATAATCTGCTGTTTCTCCGTAAGTTGTAATGCAAGGAAGAAATCTCTCATCTTATATATTGACATGTCACAAACCTGTGCAATAGATAATCCGCCAATCTTAACCGACAGGCTTTCCTTCTTCAGTCTTTGGCCTTTGCACTCTGGGCAAGGTCTTGTAGACATATATTTTTCAAATTCGCCTCGCATGTAATCTGACTTTGTCTCTCTGTACCTGCGCTCAAGATTCCTTACAACTCCTTCAACAGCTACCATGATTTCACCTTTTCCAAAGTCTCTGCTGTAGTTTACCTTAATCTTTTCCCCTTTGTTGCCATATAGCAGCATATCTACAATATTAGGAGGAAGTTGGTTTAATGGTGCATCTAGACTAAAATCATAACGCTTCGCTGCCGCTGCAAGTATATTGTAATACCAGCTTTCTTCATCTAAGTTTTTCCACGGCTCAATAGCACCCTCAGAAATTGATTTTGACCAATCTGGAATAATCAAATCAGGATCCATCTCGCTTAAGCCGCCTAGACCATCACAGGTCGGGCACTTACCAAAGGGACTATTGAAGGAAAACATCCTAGGAGCCAAATCCTCTACACTGATGCCACAGTCTGCACAAGCAAAATTCTGGCTGAACATCATTTCCCTATCTCCTATTATTTCAACAATGGCTATGCCCCCTGTCAATTTCATAACAGTTTCTAAGGAATCTGTCAGTCTCTGATCCATACCTTCCTTAACGACCAACCTGTCTACGATAATTTCAATGCTATGTTTTTTGGTTTTCTCCAATTTGATTTCATCGTTAATGTCCATTACAGTGCCATCAACTCTGACTCTTACATATCCACCCTTTTTGATGTCGTCAAATACCTTTTGATGTTCACCCTTTTTACCTCTGATAACTGGTGCTAGAAGCTGCAGCTTTGAACCTGCAGGCAAGCTCTTAATTGTATCTGCCATCTGATCGATGGTCTGTGCTGAAATTTCCTTGCCGCACTTGTGGCAGTGAGGTGTTCCTATTCTAGCATATAAAAGTCTCAGATAATCGTAAATCTCTGTAACCGTACCCACTGTTGAACGAGGATTTCTGCTAGTGGTTTTTTGGTCAATAGAAATTGCGGGAGAAAGACCTTCTATATAATCAATATCAGGCTTTTCCATCTGCCCTAGAAATTGTCTGGCATAGGCAGACAAGGATTCAACATACCTTCTTTGCCCTTCGGCATAGATGGTATCAAAGGCAAGAGAAGACTTACCGGATCCACTTAAGCCTGTGATAACAACAAATTTATCTCTTGGTATTTCCACATCGATATTTTTTAAATTGTGCTCCCTTGCTCCCTTAATAACAATTTTATCTTTTATCATCTTTTCCTCCAACCTACTTCAGCTTTTGTCTTAGTTCAACAATTTTATCTCTTAATTCAGCAGCTCTTTCGTATTGCATACTCTTTGCGCAGTCCTTCATTTCATCTTCCATAGCCTTAATTACTTTCAAGATGTCCTCAGCTCTCATCTTGCTTGCAGCTGCTCCGCCATATTTTACGGATTCCTCCGCAGCAGTAGTAGCTTCTATGACATCTCTTATAGATTTAATAATGGACTTCGGCTCTATTCCATGGGCTTCATTATGCTCAACTTGCAGCTTTCTTCTTCTATTTGTTTCATTAATAGCCTTGCGCATGGAATCCGTAATCTTATCTGCATACATAATTACGGTACCCTCAACGTTTCTTGCTGCTCTTCCTATGGTTTGTATCAGTGATGTTTCGGAGCGAAGGAATCCTTCTTTATCCGCATCCAATATCGCAACCAGAGCAACCTCTGGCAAATCTAAACCTTCTCTCAGAAGATTTATACCCACCAATACATCAAATTCTCCAAGCCTTAAGCTTCTGATAATTTTTGTTCTCTCCAATGTCTCTACATCGGAATGCAGATATTTTACTTTGATTCCTACATCCTTCATATACTCAGTTAAATCTTCTGCCATCTTCTTTGTAAGTGTCGTTACCAATATTCTCTGCTGCTTATTTACTCTTTCATTTACTTCGCCTATTAAACTATCTATCTGACCTTTTACAGGCTTAATCTGTATTTCCGGATCGATTAATCCGGTTGGTCTGATGATCTGTTCTACCACTTGAGTACTTCTCTGCAGTTCATATTGTGCAGGGGTTGCACTTACGCATATTACTTGGTTTATACCTTCTTCAAATTCACTAAAATTCATAGGTCTATTGTCATAAGCAGAAGGAAGTCTAAATCCATATTCTATCAAAGATTCCTTTCTTGCTCGGTCCCCGAAATACATTCCTCGTACTTGAGGTATGGAAACATGAGATTCATCTATTACCAACAGATAATCATCCGGAAAGAAATCGAATAAAGTATAAGGGGGACTGCCTGGTGCTCTGCCGCTTACATGCCTGGAATAGTTCTCAATTCCGGAGCAGTAACCTACTTCTCTCATCATTTCTATGTCATAGTTGGTTCTCTGCTGAATTCTTTGAGCCTCAATCAGTTTATCCTGTTCTTTAAATTCCTTAACTCTTTGCTCCAGCTCT
>JARBUB010000088.1 GCA_029239905.1 Clostridia bacterium | reverse complement strand
TTTCTATATAGCTCGACACAATTCAATTTAAATACAAAATTATATTTCACGTAATAACCCCCTTTACTGGTATTGTCCAGTAAAGGGGGTACATATCATATTGCCAGGACTATAGGGGCTTTTTTATTAGTCAATATCTACTTTATCAACGTCCATAAAGGGTGCAAGGGTTGAGATCATTTTTACTGCAGCATTTGAATTGTTAATGATATAATGTATTTCTTTAGGCTCAATATGTATGATCTGACCTTGTCTTAAAGTATACTTAACGTTATCAACAAAGATATCAACTTCACCTTCAAGTATATAAAAGTTTTCTTCCATAACATTATGATAGTGTGCCTTAAAATCTTGGCCTGGCTGAAACTGGACAATTGCAAAATTCATTCGTGGTCCGCGCATTAAATATTTTGGGCCACTATCGCCAAAACGGTATTCCCTATCTTTTTCATCAACAATATACATAAACATTCCTCCTTATATTATAATATTTAAAGCTAAATACCAGGGGCAATCCACATGTTGTTAGTTACTTTTTTATTACAAAGCTCAAGCTGAGTCCTATAGACTTTTTTCCAGTCCTCGTATAAATCATTATACAATTTATAGTTTTCATTGTTAGGGTAATAGGTTTTGTCTAAGCAGACTATTTTATTCACGGCGCTTTCTATAGTGTCAAACAGACCTACACCTATACCTGCAAGTATGGCAGCTCCAAGAGCTGTTGCTTCTTTTACTTTTGGCACACGAACAGGCAAACCTAAAACATCTGCAAGGATCTGACACCAGAGTGGACTTTTAGAAGCTCCTGATGCAAATATAATTTCAGTTGGTTTATTTCCAGTAAGTGAAGTGACGAGTTCCATATTACCTTTTGTAACCATTGCAGCATTTTCCATAATGGCCCTATAAAAAGTATAGCGATTAAATTTTTCAGCATCCAATGAAAAGTTTGTAAAGGTAGGAGCCGCATGCTTCCAACAAATATAATTCATAATATCTGAGAAAGTACACATCATACCATAGCTCCCAGCTGGAATCTTTTCCGCTTCGGTGTTCATATAGTAATAGGGATCTTCTCCATGGTCTTTAGCTTTTTGTTTCTCAAGCTGGCAAAATGCATCCCGATACCAGCGCATGACGAGACCTGGATAAAAAGCTATTGCTTCATACTGCCATATCTGAGGGACTGCATGGCAGTTAATACGCACACGGCATTCGGAGTCTGTTTTAACTTCATCTGTGTTAAATTCATATTGCCAAAAGCTCCCGCCAAATACAGCAGCCTGATCTTTGGATACGACGCCTACACCGATACAGCCAAGCTGTGCATCACCACCGCCAGCGATAACAGGCGTACCAGCTGCTAACCCTGTCGCATCTGAGGCGCTTTGAGTTACATTAGCTACAAGAGTGCCGCTTTCAAAAACAGGAGGGAAAATATCTGTTTTAATCCCACATTTTTCGGCTATTGCTGTATCCCAGGTACGCTTTTCTAAATCAAAAATACCAGTTGTGCAGCCATTACTTGGCTCAGTAGACATCACACCAGTTAATTTATAGATAAGCCAATCATTAAACATACTGACAACAGCTGTCTTTTCATACACCTCAGGCATTTTATTTTTTACCCAAAGGATACGGGGCAGTGCACCAAGAGCATAGGTCTGGCCAGAGACATTATAAATTTCTTTTTCCAGTGCTGCACAGCGATGGATAAGCTCAGCAACCTCACCACTGGAACGGGCATCAACATTCGCACAGGCCCATATTTCTTCGCCCTGGCTGTTGTATAATACAATCCCCTCTCGCATACATGTAGTTGAAATTCCCGCAATATCTTTAGGATTAATGCTGGTTTTTTTAAAAACCTCTTGAATACAAGAAGAAGCAAGAGACCAGTTATAGACCCAATCAAAATCCATAGAACCCGGAAAACGCGGGTCTTCTTTATGTTCCCATTCTTGCTGAGAAACACCAATCTGATTACCATCTGTGTCAAAGATGACAGCTCTGACGCTGCCTGTACCAGCATCAATAGCCATTAAATATTTTTTATTATTCATAACATTCCCCCTAAATGTTCAAAAAAATACATTGCTTAAATTAAAACACATTTAAACTTTCCTATTTAGCCTCAATAAGCTTCTGAGCAGTATTCTCATCTGTAATTAAGACATCAATGTAGTCTCCTGTTAATGCTGCCCTTATAGCAGTAACCTTTTTCTCACCTGCGGCTACTGCGATAACGTTATTAAACTCTTTTAGTGCGGAAAGAGGGGTGCTAATAAGCCTTGAATCAATTTCTGTATCCAGCAGTGAACCATCTTTGTCTATGAAGTGAGATAAAATATCGCCCACAGCTCCCTGCATACTTAACAATATAAAATCATTTTGACTTAGAGTAGATGATTTAAGAATTGTAGCATCATGATTCATGGCACCGATGCCGACGATGGTCATACTTGCCAGCTTGCTCATGCTCTCGATCTCTTTAATTGAAGTCTCGTTTTTAATAGCTTCTGCCATTTCTTGTGATGAGGCTATTAAGGGAGCAGGCATTAAATAGAGCTTTGCGTTAAATACATTAGACTGTATGTTTGGCAGGTAATAACTTACCCCACCTGTTAAGGATACATAAGAGACCACTGAGTCAACATTGGTTGCAAGATGGTTCAGCGTCCGGGACAGTGTATCCCCATAACCTAAGTTAATAAAACAATTATCTGAAATGCGGCTGCCCACATACATAGCAGCTGCTTTTGCAATTGTTTCATTTACCTCTTCTCCATTTGGGTTTGTCGGGACAACATACGTATCTTTTAAGTGATATTTTTGGATTAAAGTTTGTTCTACTTCCATCCGCTTACTTAAACTGGAGCGTATTTGAAATTGTACAATCCCTGTCTGTCTTGCCCTTTCTAAGAGTTTGATGACTCTCATACGAGAAAGCCCTAAATGATCTGAGATTTCTTGTTGAGTCATATTTTCTAAATAATAATACCAGGCTGCTTTGACCATTAAGCTTTCTTCGAATTCCTTTTCTATTTTTAACATCATTTTTGGCACTTCCTTTAACGGTATAACCTAACAATTGTTTTTTGTTATATCATATGTTTCGTTTTTGCGGAGTATGTCAGTATGTTAAAAACACATGGCTTAAAATATTATTTTTTATAAAAAAACATGTAGAGTACTACGAGCCTGGCATGCCACATATAATATAAACATATCAAAAGACTTTGCTTTGGCGCATTCAAAAAACTTGAAATGAGGCTTATGTAAAAAAAGTTTTTTTATGGGCAAAGGGTAAGAACAATTTATAACTAAGGCTAAACATAGAACAAAATATAGAGCGCTGAACATATGTATAAAAACATATGTATAAAAAAAGAAAGGGGGAAGAAGAATGCAAGTTGCTGATAAGCCGCCTGTTAATATCAAAGATACAATGATATCCATACGAGGGATTTGTAAGTCCTTTGCATCTAATACTGTACTTAAAGGAATAGACCTTGATGTAAGGTGTGGGGAGGTAGTAGCTTTAATTGGCGGTAATGGTGCTGGAAAAAGTACGCTTATGAAAATTATTATGGGAATCTATGAGCAGGATAAAGGAGATATTTTTCTTAGGGGAGAAAAGGTCAAACTGACAAAACCTGCTGCTGCACTTGCACAAGGCATTTACCTAGTGCCTCAGGAACCAATGTTATTTCCAAACATGACCGTTGAAGAGAATATAGCTATTGGATTTCCTGATAAAAAAAGTGAATTACATATGAAAATGATAAATATTATGGATCAATTAGGATGGAAACTTAGATTAGACCGCAAAGCTGATACATTGTCTATTGCAGAACAGCAGCTAGTAGAGATCTTAAGAGGACTTCTGAGGAATGCTAAAATTTTAATTCTGGATGAACCGACGTCATCACTGACCTTTAATGAAGTTGAATCACTATTTAAGTTAGTTGAAGAGTTAAAGAGTAAGGGAATCAGTATCTTCTATATTACGCATCGACTAACAGAAGTTTTTAAGATTGCTACCCATGTTGCCATTATGAGAGATGGGATGATTACCTTAAAGGGATCAGTTAATGAGTTTACAAAAGAGGATCTAGTAAAAGGTCTGCTGCCTCCTGACACCAAACTTAAGACTACTGAAAAATCAGAAGAGCTTGATTATACCCATTTGAAACCTATATTAGAATTGAAAAATTTAACGGGATATGGATTTAAAGACATTAATTTAGAAGTTTTCCCTGGTGAAGTTCTTGGAGTAGCGGGAGTTGTGGGCGCTGGCCGCACAGACTTTGCAAAAACTATTTTTGGAATGGATGAAGTTAAATCAGGAGAAGTGCTTTTAAACGGAGAGAATATTGCAGGAGTTTCAACAAGAACGGTACTTGATAAGGGTCTTAATTATGTGCCTGAAGACAGATATCTAGATGGTATTTTTAAAATTGCTGATGTAAGCTCAAACATTTCTTCTGCAAGTCTTAGAAAAATGAGTAAGTTTTTCTTAAATAAGAAAGCAGAAAAAACGTTAGGCGATGAATATATTAGTAATTTTAGAATTAAGGTAACAGGACACAATCAGAGTATGGGATCTCTTTCGGGAGGAAATCAGCAAAAGGTTGTTATAGCCAGAGCACTTTCCACATCGCCACAAGTTGTTATACTTGATGAACCTACCCGGGGCATAGATGCTGGAGCTAGGGGAGATGTCTACTCAATTATTAATGGACTCAAGAAACAAGGCGTTGCTGTTTTACTTATTTCTTCCGATTTTGAAGAAATTGTAGAATTATGTGATAGGGCAGTCACGATGTACCAAGGCAGAATTAATCATAGATTTTCTAAACATCAAATTGACTTAGATAATTTAACGGCAGCATCATTTGGTGTTTATGAGGGGGATGATAGTGCATGAAGGCGTTAAAGAATATTTTTAAAGCCAGAGAAATATCTTCTTTAATTTTTTTAATTGCTATTTTTTTAATCGTTGGCTCAATAAATCCTTCATTTTTGCGTTTTAAAAACCTGCTGCTCATTTTTAATGGAAGCATTGTATATGTGCTTTTAGCTATTGGAATTGCTTTTGTTATTATCAGCGGGGAAATAGATGTATCTATTGGAGCGACTCTCGGACTCGCTGCAGCAGTTTCGGCAACACTGCTCAGGGACGGAAGCTCTTGGGCAGCAGCAGTTATATCTGCACTTATTGTAGGAGCAGCGGTTGGTTTAATTAATGGAATAGGGGTTACTGTATTAAAAATACCTTCTATTATAATGACCCTAGGCGTTAATGGAGTAGTCAGGGGTGCAATTTATGTTTATACGAACGGTAAGTGGGTTGAAAATGTACCTTATACTTTTAAGGCCATTTCTCAGGCAACTATCATGAATACACTAACATATTTCTTTTTTGGTGCACTGATACTGATGGGTATCGTTCATATTTTGCTTACAAAGACAAATCGTGGACGTTACTTTGCAGCAGTGGGGGATAATGTATCAGGAGCTCATTTAATTGGTATCCCTGTAGATAAAACTAAGATTATAACTTTTGTTGCATGCGGTATTTTCGCAGCAATTGCAGGAGTGGTTTATGTAAGCCGCGTTGGGTTTGTGACCCCTACTGCAGGCAATGGTTATGAAATGAAAGCTATTGCGGCATGTGTGTTAGGAGGCATTAGTTTAACAGGCGGTGTTGGCACGGTTGTTGGAGCAACCATTGGAGCAACTATTATGTCATCTATCAGTAGAGTCTTGGTATTTTTAAAATTCTCATCTGATTATGATAATACGATTACTGGGATCTTGCTTATTATCATTGTTGTTGCAGATGCCTTAATTCAAAGACGTGTAGCTGAAAAAGCCAGGAGAAAGAGGCTTTTAGCGAGAACGTCAGGGGAAGGAGGTAAGAACAATGAATAAAGAGTTGTTCAAAAATAAGTGCTTACGCTGGGAAAGCTTTCTTGTTTTGACGCTGATCTTAGAGATTATTATTTTTGGTCTGTTAAACCCTAAGTTTTTGCAGGCTAAAGTACTCTTAGGAAGCATTAATGACTTTATATGCATTTGTATTATATCGCTGTTTGTAACATTTGTACTTATTACAGGAGGCATGGATATCCAGGCAGGTTCTATTGTAGGGCTTACCTCTATTTCTTTGGGTGTTTTATGGCAGGATGCAGGGTTAAATATTTGGATGGCAGTGATCATGGCTATTTTTATTGGGGCCATTTGTGGTGCAGTGAGTGGATTTTTTGTTGCTTTTACCAGAGTTCAGGCTATGGTCGTCACTTTAGGAGGACAGTTTCTCTATTCGGGACTCGCTCTTGTGGTCGTTAATTTATCTTCATCCAGTGCATTTGAAGGAATCAGCGGATATCCGAAATCATTTATTGCACTTGCCACAGGGAATATACTTGGTATTCCAAATCAAGTTATTATTTTTATTATATTGGCTGTAGCAGGATATATGCTTCTACATAAGACAAAGTACGGAAGATATATTTTTCTTTGTGGCATTAATCGGGAGGCAGCAGAATATTCAGGGATCAGAACAAAATGGGTGATTATGAGTACATATATTCTTTCTGGCATGAGTGCGTCTGTTGCAGGTATTGTTTTAACAAGTTATCTTGGTTCAGCTAGGGCGGATCTTGGAAAGGAACTTACTCTTCCGATTATTACTGCAGTTGTTCTTGGGGGGACTTCAAATTTAGGTGGTAAGGGAGGCGTTATTGGAACGGCACTTGCAGCCATTGTTATTGGCTTTATGAGATTTGGTCTCGTTATGATAGGATTGTCGACTCAATATCTGGATATCCCGATTGGATTACTGCTTATCATTGCAGTTGCAGGAAGAACGATTACAAGTAATACAAAACTAATGAAGATGATCCATGAAATATTCCACAAGATAAAAAGAGCTTAAGTTGTGACAACTGATTATTATAAGTTCATTTATAATAATAAAATTTAAACACCAAAAACATCTCAAATATCTTAAGGGGGATAGGAGTATGAAAAAGAAATTTTTTAGTGCGTTATTATGTATAGCTATGGCAATGACTATGTTAGTCGGTTGTGGGTCAAAACAAGCGGCAGAATCACCTGATGATACAAAAACAGCAGCAGAAACAACTAAGGACGCACCTGCAGAGAAAGCAGCAGAGGCAGAGCCAGCTGATACTGATGTAAAACCTTCAGGGGATGATATTACTGTTACTTTTGTTCCAAAGTTATCAGGTAATGCATTTTTTGAATCAGCTAATGTAGGAGCACAAGAATACGCAGCAAAAATTGGTAAATACACAGTTAAATATGACGGAAACCCAGAAGCATCTGTAGCAAACCAAGTAGCTATTATTAATAATGCTATTTCTCAGGGGGCTAACGCTGTCTGTGTTTCCTCAGTAGATGCTAAAGGGCTTGACGAAGCTATGAAGAAAGCACAAGCAGCAGGGCTTGCGGTTGTTACTTGGGACTCTGATGTAGGAAATGATGCTAGGTCTCTTATGGTGTCTCAGGGAACTCCAGAACAACTTGGAAAAATGTTAGTTGATATGGCAGCAGAAGGCATGGAAGATCCAAATGCCAAAGACGTTACTTATTGCTGGCATTATTCACAAGCAACTGTTGCCGATCAAAACTCTTGGCAAGTGGCTGGGGAAGCTTATATTAAAGAAAAATATCCAAATTGGACGAATGTTGCACCAGATAACTATTATAGTGAGCAAGATGCTGAAAAAGCTATTTCTGTTGGTGAATCTATCTTAACGGCACATCCAGATATTACAGCTATTATTTGTAATGACTCTACAGCACTGCCAGGCCAGGCACAAGCTGCACAAAATCTTGGACTTACATCTAAAGACGTTGTTATCACAGGATTTGCGGCTCCTAACTCTATGAAAGACTATTGTCGTGCAGGCATTCTTGAAAGATGGGGGCTTTGGGACTGTAAAGTTCAAGGGGCTATGGGCTGTTATTTAGCTTATTGGTTAGCAGCAGGCAATACATTTAAAGTAGGAGATAAAATTGATATTCCTGATATTGGGACAGTAGAAGTTATGCCTAATACAGTATTAGATCCAAAGGCTTATACCGCAGAGGATTCAGGAGTTGTACTTCTTCCAGAAAGAACAGTGTTTGATATTAGCAATATGGATAATTACAATTTCTAAGCTTATAGAAAATAGTAATTAAATGAGATCGTTAATCAATAACTGTGCATAAATAGCCTGATATATAAATAGCGGCAAGCCTCCGTGCTTGCCTCCTTAAAATAAGCAGCTTTTCATAAATAAATTTTAAGATTCATATAAATAAGATGGGACATGAAGAAGAATAAGTCTCAACAGTTTAAAGGAGGGTAATAAAGTGGCAGACAAGGATGGAATGAAGATAGCAAAGGACTATCATATAGATAAGCCATTTGCAAAACAAGGCGGATTTTATGTAAAAGGGATGTCGGATGTAGATTGGGGTATGAAGGCGCGTTTAGCTAATATTTTTCAGCCTGAAAGCGGCCATACAGTAATGCTGGCATTTGATCATGGATACTTTATGGGGTCTACCTCAGGCCTTGAGAGATTGGATATTGTAATACCTACACTTGCAGAGCATATAGATGTTTTAATGGGAACACGTGGTGCGATTCGTACCTGTATCCCAGCAAGCACTGGCAAAGCAGTAGCGCTTCGTGTCAGCTGTGGATCTTCTATTTTAGATGAAGATTTAAGTCATGAAATTATAGGGGTGAGTATTGAAGATGCTGTGCGCATGAATGCAAGCTGCATGGCTGTTCAGACATTTATTGGAGCTGACGGTGAAAAAGAAAGTTTAGATAACTTATGTAAGACTGTAGACGCAGGGTTAAAATATGGTATTCCAACAATGGGTGTTGTTGCAGTTGGGAAACAAATGGAGCGAACAAGCCGGTTCTTCAAATTGGCAACTCGTATTTTGCCAGAACTCGGGGCTCATATTGTTAAAACCTACTACTGCGAAGACTTTGAAGAAATTACATCTGCGTGTCCGGTACCTATTGTAGTTGCAGGCGGCAAGAAATTACCAGAAGACGAAGCTCTAACGATGTGCTACAAAGCTATCTCAGAAGGGGCAGCCGGAGTTGACATGGGCCGCAATATTTTCCAAAGTACTGATCCAATAGCGATGGTTCAGGCAGTCAGAATGGTTGTACATAAGAATGCAACGGACAAAGAAGCCTATGAATTTTTCTTAGATACAAAAAAAGAATAGCGCACGATGCTCCGTGAAGCTAATTACATGTATTTGTAATTAGCTTTTTCACTCCTTGCCGCTTATAGTCTCGTATTCCCAATCTATAATACCGCCGATGTCATATACATTAGTATACCCCATATCAACCAGCATTTTAGCTGCTGATTTGCTGCGATTACCACTACGGCAGTAAATATAAATCAGAGCCTCTTTATCAGGAAGCATTTCAGGCGCTAGTTTCTCAATCTCATAATCAGGGACAAGTATACTATCTGGAATACGCGTTTCTTCAAACTCTTCTGGAGTCCGCACATCAACAAGTATAATGGCTTCATTGCTATTTAGATTTTCTTTAGCCGTGCTTTGGTCAAGCTTTTGATAAGCGCTTTTAACCTTTGCTCGTTGATTTGTATCTTTAGGGGAAGCGTTGTTTTGAGCAGTATAGCCACCGCAGCCAGTCACTAGAAGAGCTGTAAGAAGTATTAGCATTTTATTATATTTTTTCACTTAAGTCACATCCTATTTCATTTGATTTGGTATATTTACTATGTCGCCTAATGTTATTTTATATTATTCACCAAAACAAGTCAGTAACATTATTACATTAGATACTTTTGGCAGTTTATATCTCTAAAAGAAGGAAAGCCAATGAGAAACATGGGAAATATAGAATAGAGTTGATAAAAGGCTGCCCCTCTATAGAAATAGAGAGACAGCCTTATTAATATTAATAATATTACTTTAGTAAATGATTATCTGCCCACAAACATTTGTGTCCAGTAGTTACCGTTTGCTACATAGCCTACGCCAATATGAGTAAATGATGTTTTTAAGATGTTAGCTCTGTGCCCTGGACTGTTCATCCAAGCTTTTACTACTTCTTCAGGTGTTCTTTGACCCTCTTTGACCCATGGCAATGTTTTCACCTGCTGTTTTGTAAGTGATACCAAATTGTTTCATCATATCAAATGGTGAACCGTAAGTTGGGCTCGTATGATCGAAGTATTTTTTAGCCTGCATGTCCTGAGATTTCATTCTGGCAACATTGCTAAGAGCTGCATCCATCTTTAATGCTGCAAGACCAGCTTTCTGACGCTCAACATTAACAAGTTCTAATACCTTATTTTCATATGCAGAAACCGAAGTGCTAGGTGCTGTAGGTGTAGTAGGTGTTGTTGGAACTGTAGGTGTAGTCGGCGTAGTTGGAGCTTTAGGAACTGTAGGTGTAGTTGGTACAGTTGGAGTTGTTGGTGCGGCAGGTGTTTTAGGATCTAAAATATCAACTCTGCCATTACGCCAGCTTACATTGTACCCGAAAACTTCAGCTAAAACACGTAGTGATACATAGCTTCTGCCATTTTTGATAGTAATGCAGTTTCTTAAGGCGGTACCATTCACACTTAAAGTTCCTGTTGCAGCATTAGCTTTTACAGTAACAAGTTCATTCGTTGAAACATTTTTTCCAGACATTACAACATATGGAGCCTGCCAGTATACCTTTAATCCTAAGACATTACCTACTGCTTTAATAGGAATCATAGTCTGGCTTCTATTAGAAATATATGGAGCGTTAGAGCTTAAATTGATTTCTTTATTTTGTACACGAACTGGAATTGATTGTGCAAATGCACTGGTTGAAGCCATAATTACAATAAATGAAGACAGTAATGATAACTTAGCTGTTTTATTTATTCTTAGTAAAGTTTTATTTATTTTCATGTTAAGTATCCTCCTGTGAGTTATGATTAGTATTTTTGTGTTTCTAAAGTATTAATAAGTTGTTACAAATATATTATATAATATTACAAAGTGTAATGCAACACCTAGAAGCTGATTACCAAGAGTTACCAGGTGATTCAACAATTACCTGTAATTAAACAATTACCTGTAGCCAGACAATTACTTACCAATGAACATTTGTGTCCAGTAGCTGCCGTTTGCAACATAGCCTACGCCAATATGCGTAAATGAAGACTTTAAGATATTAGCCCTGTGTCCTGGACTGTTCATCCAAGCTTTTACTACTTCTTCAGGCGTTCTTTGACCCATGGCAATGTTTTCACCTGCTGTTTTGTAAGTGATACCAAATTGTTTCATCATATCAAATGGTGAACCGTAAGTTGGGCTCGTATGA
>JARBUB010000087.1 GCA_029239905.1 Clostridia bacterium | reverse complement strand
TCCATAGACAAAGGGCAGATGGAAGCGGCTAGATCCTTGGGAATGCCCCATAGCATGGCAATGAAAACAATCATCATACCGCAGGCATTTAAAAATATACTGCCTGCACTTGGAAATGAGTTCATCGTACTTATAAAGGAATCATCCATTGTATCCGTGGTTGGTATACATGATCTGATGTACAATGCTGATACGGTACGGGGCAATACTTATCTTCCTTTTGAACCTCTGATTATTGCAGCGTTAATTTATTTCGTTATTACTTTTATTCTATCAAAATTGTTAGGCTTACTGGAAAGGAGGATGCGTGCAGGTGATTCAAGTAACTAATCTTCAAAAAAAGTTCAATAAATTGCATGTATTAAAGGGAATTGATTCAAAGATAGAACAGGGAGAGGTTATTGTTGTAATAGGTCCCAGCGGATCTGGTAAAAGTACTTTTCTAAGGTGCCTGAACCTTCTCGAGGAGCCAACGGACGGAACAATTAAGTTTGGAGATCACTCTATAACAGATAAGAGAAATAACGTGAATAAGATGCGTGAAAAAATGGGTATGGTATTTCAGCAGTTTAACCTATTTCCACATATGACGGTAATGGATAATATAACCTTGTCACCTATGAAGGTTAAGAAGTTTTCAAAGGAAAAAGCCCAGGACGTTGCGATAGGATTACTAAAAAGAATTGGGTTAGAAGACAAGGCGAATGTCTATCCAAACCAACTTTCCGGAGGTCAAAAGCAAAGAATAGCAATAGCCAGAGCACTAGCTATGTCCCCGGACGTGATGTTATTTGATGAACCTACATCAGCATTGGACCCTGAAATGGTAGGAGAAGTGTTGGATGTTATGAGAGAGTTGGCGGCAGAGGGAATGACTATGGTAGTAGTAACTCATGAGATGGGTTTTGCTAAGGAAGTAGGAAGCAGAGTACTGTTTATGGATGATGGAAAGATTGTGGAAGAAGGAAATCCGGAAGAGATTTTTAGCAATCCACAGCATGTCAGAACAAAGGACTTTTTGGGTAAGGTTTTGAAATGTTGATTTTATATAAAAGCAGGTGATGTTATGAAGCATAGATTTCTATCGAAAAAATATTGGAATTCCGCTTCAACACCTATGGCCGAGGTAGTAGAGCTGGCCCATAAATATGAGGACCTTATAAATCTTAGTCTTGGAGACCCTGACTTGATAACTGACTTTGGAATAATATCTGAGGCTTTCAATGACGCACGTATGGGGCATACAAAATATACGGATTCTGTAGGGGATCCTGAGCTCCGGGAAGAAATTGGGCTTTATTATAAAAAGAGTTATGGATATCAGGTCGAGATGAATGAAATTATGGCAGTAGTTGGAGCTTGCCATGGAATGTACCTTGTACTAGAGGCTATTTTGGATGATGGGGATGAGGTTATTGTGCCTGAACCTTATTTTACGCCTTATGAGAATCAGATAAAACTTGCAGGGGGTAAACTTGTACCCTTGGTGACCTATGAAGAAGATGACTTTCAAATTGATATTGAAAGATTGAGGGCTTTAATTACCTGCCGTACGAAAGCTATTATAATCAATACACCTAATAACCCCACAGGTACTTGTATTAGTAAGGCTTCTATGGAAGCGCTATCTGATATCGCCATAGAATACGACTTGATAATTATAGCGGATGATATATATGGGGCATTTAGCTTCTGTGCACCCTTTGTTCCTATAACCACGATAGCGGGAATGAAGGAAAGAACGATTACCATAGGAAGCTTTTCAAAGGATTACGCCATGACGGGGTGGCGGATAGGTTATATCTTAGCTCCTGATTACTTGATAAACTGCATCAGAGATATTAATGAAGGCGTATGCTTTTCTGCACCTTCTATCTCTCAAAGGGCTGCAATACACGCTTTGAGACTTAGAGAAACGATTCAACCAGACATCGTAAATGAATATAAAAAGCGTGTTTATTATTCATATGAGAGGATCAATAAGGTATCGGGCATGTCTGTACTTCCTCCGAAGGGGAGCTTTTATCTCTTTGTAAATATTAAGAAGACGGGGCTTACATCCGCAGAAGTAAGTAGGAAGCTATTGGAGAAGGCCCATGTTCTAGTTGTCCCGGGGAATGGATTTGGAAAAAGCGGAGAAGGGTATATACGAATTGCATGCACTGTTGGACTAGATAAATTGAAGGATGCTTTTGATAGAATTGAAAGTATATTTGCATAGAGAAGCCTGTGATTGAGAAATCACAGGCTTCTATCTTAACTAGATATCTCGAATTATTTTTTGTGATTCCTGAATGCCGCAATTGAACAATAAATCAATGCTGCTCATATAGGGTAAAAAATCACCGTTCACTTGGGGATACACAGGATGCTTAAAATTCTGCCATATTACATTAATACCTGCGGCTTCGAAGGACTTCGGGTTGGAGTATTTTTTTGCACCGTCACCGGATATATAAGCAGTTGCGCCTACCTTCTGTAGCATATCAATGATCAAATCATCCTTTTTTCCATGAACATCAAGGGAACTCGAAAGTATTATGTCTATATTGATTTCGAGTAACTCACATAGTTTGCGTATTGAGTTTATATTAAAATCTACAAGTTTTTCGCATTTATAATCATATAATTCTACGATTATTGGATAGATTTGATTATAAAATGGTGCATCTTTATAATTCTCACGTATTAGACAAAGATGCTCGGTTCTCCAATCAATGGTATTTGATAAAAAAATTTGATTGATGCTAGTTTCCACAGGGTGCTTGATGATGGATGCAGTCATCCACTTTGCACCACGAACTGTTTTAATCCTATTTCTATTTTGAAAGTTTTGCTTTTCATATTGGACTGAATCTGCAATAATCAATAAATTTGCTTTCAAAAGTCTTTGGAAAAAACCTATATAAGGTAAAAATTCGGCTTGATGAGCAACTACTAACTTCTCCATAGACAACCGCCCTTTTATGAATATTACTGTGATTATTTCGACATCCTTTCAATGATGCTATGAAACAGCTTTACTGCCTTAAATGCTTCAGCATAAGCTGTGTTAATTTGGAATCCCCACATTTTTGCTCTGCCGTAGACGGCGTCGACCCAAGCATCTCCATATTTCAATACCTGAGATTCATGTGCTTTTACACTGGCAATTTTCTGGTTAATTGTATCAGTAATATCAACATAATAGTTGCTTTCAAAGCCATGGTCTGTTAAGCCGCCTGGAATAATTGGCTCATAATATAATAAGTTTATATTATTCTTCCTGCAGGCTGCTAAAACTGATTTTGATACAACCTGATGATCTTGATGTGTATCATATTCCCAACAGGTAAATATTTGGTCAGGGTTAAAATCAGTAACAACACTGTCTATTGATTGAATTATTTTTCTCTCAAATATAAAATCCTTTTGGTCAAAACCAAGATGTTTAATATTAGCGCCGAGTATTTTCGCAGCGTTAATAGATTCATTTTTTCTTGTATTGGAGATTTCACCACCTGTATTCACAACGGTAACAATTAATACATTATGACCATCATTAACTAATCTTGCGATAGTGCCTCCAGCCTGAGGTTCAATATCATCTGGATGGGCCCCTATAAACATTACTCTCAAAATATTCATCTCACTTTATTGCATTTTAGTGCCGCGCTATTATAACGTGACTTACACTGTAGCGTGTGTTATATAATCTTTCGTATAGCAAACAGTAGTGCAGGTTTTTAATAAGTCTTCATCACTTATTTTCCATGTATGATCTTCTATAGAAGAGTGTTTAATGCCCACATGGTTAAATCTGTCCGTAGAATATATTTTAAAACCACTTTTATTACATTCATCAAGAAAAATTGTATCAGTTCCGCTTTTTTGCTCGGTGGAGAACTTTACTTTTTCAAACACATTCTTCTTAAAGAATATGGATGACCCAGTTACAAACTTTGTAAATCTATTTTCTCTATTAGGGGCTTTTATGGCTAGAATATTGCTTTGTTCAAAATATACATAGTTTGACTGTTTACCTATAACATCTGCTTCACTATATATGAATGCATTTATTATGTCACCGCAGTATTCAGGTCCATAATAATCATCATCATCCATTTTTGCAATATATTCAAAGGCCGCATTTTGTATTGCATAATTTAAGCAGCTGCCTAAATTATATTTTTCTTCAATTTGAAATATCTTAACATTTTCATAGTCTTTCGCCTTCTCCATCCATTCTTCCAAGGGCATAGAATCTCTATTTAAAATAATGATAAGTTCCTTCTTGCTATGGTTTTGCCTTTCGTAATTATTAAACACTTCATCCATATATTTCTGTCTGTTGGTGCTGGTTATTATGCTGACCCCTGGAATATCATCTTTTTTGCAATGAATACCAACTTTCTCTACCACATACTCTAATCTTCTACGAAAGGTATGATTTGTAAAGACTTCTCTAATTCCCTGTACAGCCAATCGATCTCTTAATTCTTTATTATTCAAAAGCAAATCCAGATATTTTTTGGTATCTTTTTCACCTTTAGAGAGCTTTACCAATTCGGGAAAGGTCTTTTCCAAGCCTAATGCATAACCACTGATTACACTTATGCCGCAAGCCAATAGCTCAATCGCCCTGCAAGAGAACATTGAAGGGCTATTCTGGACACTGTTTACATTTAATACAATATCGTACTTTTTATAAGTATTGGTTATATCTATATAGGGAACTGATCCAACAATATGAGGTTGATAAATATCGGGAAATTTGAAGTTGTCATCCTTTGCGTAATTCTGCATTCTGTCATAAATATGCAGGCCATAGTTTAATGCAGGCTTAAGTATTATTTCTATATCGTTTTTCCTTTCTTCATGACCATTTTGATACCAAGAGCCGCAAAATGCGACTTTCCCAAGCTTTTCTTTATCTTTGTCTATAGGATTGTGAATCTTCGGTTGAGCAGCAAAAGGAAGTGTATATATGCGATTATGGCCACAATGTTTAATATATCTTGGTATGCAATTACTATCCGTTGTGAAGACATAATCAAAGAATTTTGCTGCAGCAATAAATCTATCAAAATGATATGGATCTTCCTTATTCCAAAAGACAGTAGGAATACCATTTGATTTGCACCAGTCAACCAGAGATTTTAGCATATTTCCAGTTTTAGTCTGAAGATTCGTTATTTTATATTTCCACTGTCCACTGTTTCCTTCCCATGCGGATTGAACAAATAGCATATCTGGCTTTGACTTTATTAGTACATCCTGCCAATCATATAATCCAACCGGAATTAAAGTACATTCATGTCGAAACCATTCATGTGCAGAATCATCTAGTATACAAGCTATTTTAAGGCTTCTAAGATCTGTGTTATACTCCGTATTATCCATAAAGCACCTCAAAAGATAATCATTTATATTCTTGTTCATATTATGCATCTTATGATTCATAAGTGTAATATTTGAAACGGATTTTCTATAGAAACATGCTTGCGTAAATAAATAATAATATAAAGAAGATTTCATGAACCAAAACTGTGACTCTTCATAAAATGTAATAATAGCAGTCTTTTTAAGGGTGTGCTATTAAACAAATTTCTACATTTGAAGGGGGTCTCTAATTGATTACTGTTAATGTAGCGTATCCAACGTTGCAAAACGATACAATTAGCTTTGCATGGCACGCGGATAAGCATATGCCTTTCTTTAATCAGGAAAGTTTTTATATAAAATATGAAGGTATGAATATTGAGAATTATAGCATAGAGGTATATTGGCAAATTTTCTTATCCACCTTGATACCGATATTCAACCTAAGCGAAGAACCTGTTGAGTTGATATTCCCTGAAAGCATACCTGCTTACCTGGCAGAAACATGGATAAATTATCATTTGGCAGCAAATGTTAGAATTACTCCTTTATGCTATGAAACTGTAATAAAGGAGAATATCCATAATACCATTCCAGATAACGCTAAAGTGGGATTGCTATATGGAGGGGGTAAGGATTCTGCATGTGCTTTCGCAATGTTCTCTGAGATATACGGTGTGGAGAATACACTTTTGATTTCATATGTTGCACCCTATGATAAGAACCTCTTTATAAAAGATGATATAAGGAGAAAGCGATTACTGCTTGAACCACTTCAAGAGGAATTAAATGTAAAGGTTCAGACGGTAATTACTGATATCAGAGCTATTATAATCGATAATGATACAGCAAAGCATATGCATTTGGCAATGTTCATGGGACCGGCATTGCCGATTGTTATTCACTATAATCTAAACGTAGTAACCTTTAGCTATGAGTTTGATCTCTATTGGACCAGTAGCCATACTACTGGAAGAAAAAAGTTTTATTTTATGCTTTCCCGTCCGGAATTTTGTAGCTATATTTCTGAAAGAACCAATGCGATATTAGGTACAAATTTTATCATTGCAAACCCTAATTTCTCGTTTTCAAATTTAATAGCCTTTAAAATTCTTGTAAACAGATATCCTTATATGATGAAGCATCTCCTCATGTGTGAGGATACTTCTGATATGGATGAAAAATGGTGTTACAACTGTGACAAATGCTTAAAATTTGCTCTCTACTGCCTTTATTATTGGAGAGGAGAGGGTTTTATAGATATAAGCCGTGTGCTGATCCAGAGCCCTATTATCAAAAGAGCTTTAAGCCCAGAGGGACTATTGGAAAACTCATATTGCAACATAGTTGCAGCGCTTGATCCAGAATATGTTGCACAAAAAACATCTGAAGAAGCTTTTGCTATTTTTATGACTCTAAGAGAAAAGTTTAGCAAGTGGGCGAATCCAAGCTTTGAAAGCTTTATCTCCCCTGCATTCGAAAAACTTGCTTTGCCACAGCCTCTTGGGGATAAACTCAAAAACATTATTACAGCATATTGCCCTGAGATAAATGAAGTTCAACCATATCTATTTTCTGGAAAATTATGGGTGGATATTGATTATAATTTAATCTGCGATGTACCTAATGTTTTTATGTTGAATCATATGTAAAGAGATAGTCATGGATATATTTGCGGGGATGGAAAACAATTATGAATATTTAATTGTAACTTTAATACATGAATAGGCATAAATTGTTATGGAGCAGTAGTCAGTTAATAAGGCTTTTGAAACAAAATGAGGTGAAGCCAGGGTGGAAAAAATATGTGTTCTTGGGCTAGGGTATATTGGGTTACCCACAGCTGCAGTATTTGCATCAAAAGGATTTAAGGTATACGGCGTAGATATAAAAAAGGATATTATCGAATCCCTTAGAATGGGCAGAATTCACATTGAGGAACCTCTGCTAACGCAATTAGTACTGAAAACCATTGCAAGTGGTAATTTGTTGCCAAAGGAAGTACCAGAAGAGGCGGATGTCTTTATTATTGCGGTACCAACACCTAAAACTCAAGAGAATAAATGCGAGCTAAAATATGTAATTGAGGCAGCGAGGTCAATTGTCCCTTATATAAGAAAAGGAAATATCATTATATTAGAATCAACTGTTACACCTGGAACAACAGAGGAAGTAATTAAACCAATCATTGAAGAAAGCGGATTAGTTGTTGGTGAGGAAATATATTTAGCACACTGTCCTGAAAGGGTGTTGCCAGGAAGTATATTAGATGAGATTACTAAAAATGGCAGGATAATTGGAGGATATACAAAAGAATGTGCAAGCAAAGCAAAAGTTATTTATCAAAGTTTTGTATCTGGTCAGATTATCTTAACGGACTTAAAAACTGCAGAAATGACAAAGCTGGTAGAAAATATATTTAGGGATGTTAATATTGCTTTTGCCAATGAATTAGTAAAGGTTTGTGATGCACTTAGAATTGATGCTATGGAGGTAATAGAACTAGCCAATAAACATCCAAGAGTAAATATACTTCAACCGGGACCTGGGGTAGGGGGGCATTGCTTAGCTATTGACCCATATTATTTAATAAGTAGCGTTCCAGAACTTACAAAGCTGATTTCAACAGCTAGAGATATTAACTGCAGCATGCCAAGCTTTATTGTCACAAAGGTGGAGAAAATGCTTGAAGGCATTAAAAATCCTAAAATTGTAGTCTTCGGCATCACCTATAAGGAGAACATAGGTGATGTAAGAGAAAGTCCATCCTTAGAGGTAATAAGAATTCTAAAAGATAAAAACTACGAAGTGGTTGTTTGCGATCCCCATGTTCAAGATAAATTGTATCAACTGGAAGAAATTTATAAGTCTGTAGTCGGTGCAGATATTATAATTATTCTTGTTGCCCATGATGAATTCAAAAGCTTGGATATTGGTTTTGTATCCCAAAGCATGAGAACGCCATTAATATTTGATGCGAAAAATATATTGGATCAAAATATATATGAAAATGTAACAATAAACAAATTAGGTAGAGTTTCTAGATAATACAGGACGATGTGTTGTGAATATTCGTAACAACACATTGTCTTTATAATATTAATAGTTGCATAAGCAAAACTGAATATTTAATTGCAAAGCTCTGTTCAGCAATGGCCAAGTGTATAGTGAAAATTATTTAAAAGCTGGTGAATATGGTGTTCAAACTACTTAAGGATAATGAAACAGAGGATTTGGTCATAGCTGGAATTTTAGATGAGTTCAGTTATAATGTTTTTAAATATGAATGCAATTTTATAAATTTGAATCCACTAAACTATAGAAGAGTACTTGCTTCTACAAAGATACATTTCTTATTCGTAGAATCTTTTTGGAATGGAATGGATGAACAATGGGAAGACCTTCAAAAGCAAACTGGGGAAAGTAAATTAGGCATAATGAAACGTATTGTAAAGTATTGCAAAAAAAGAGATATACCTACTGTTTTTTGGAATAAGGAGGATCCCATATACTTTTATATATTCAAAGATATGGTCAAGCTTTTCGATTTTGTATTTACTACGGATGCAAACTGCATTCATGCTTATACGAGATTACTAGGTCATAATAAGGTATATGTATTGCCATTTGCTGCTCAGCCGGTAATACATAACCCTATGGATAGAAATGCTGAGAGGATAGGCCGTGTTGCTTTTGCAGGCAGCTGGCAGGCGGATAGCCCTATTGATAGAAAAAAAGATATGGATATAGTACTAAAGTCTGCCTTTAAATATGACTTATCAATATATGATAGAAACTATCATCGCTCACTTAAATGTTTGCGCTACCCACTGGATTATGAACCCTACATCAAAGGTGGACTGCCTTATAATGAAATTTTAAAAATCTATAAGAAGTATGACATATTTTTAAATGTTAATTCAGTACAAAATAGTCCCACTATGTTCTCGAGAAGAATATTTGAGTTATTGGCATGTGGTACGAACGTAATTAGTGGATATGCAATTGGAATTGAAAAACTATTCTCAGATATAATACCTTTGTGCAGAACTGCTGCTGATACTGATTATTATATAGAAATGCTGCTGGCTGATAAGGATTATAGAGATAAATTATCTGTTTTAGGACAGCGGGAAGTATTTAAAAATCACACATGTAAACATAGATTAGCTTATATGCTAGACTGTATCGGAGCGAGTTATATTCGAGAAGAACAATCAGGGGTTACAATCATAGTTTGGGGGGATAACCTGGAAGATTTACAGCGAGGAATAAATAATGCTTATCTGCAGTCCTACAGTCACAAAGAAATTATATATATAACAAGAAATATAGAGAAGAAAATCGGGAGTATGATGAATGGAATTAATATTAAAACGATCTTATATGACCAATGTGACACCTTGGAAGAATGCATTGGTAATGCAATTAACAACTCATCCTATGAATATATTACATTCTTTCATCCCCAAGGGTACTATGCAGCTAATTTTTTGACTGATTTAATGAATGCATTCCTGTATGCTGAAGCTGATATAATTGGCAAGAATACTTATTACGCATTTGCAAAAGACACTGAAAAGTTATTTATGATGTATCCCAATAATGAATACAGGTTTTCGGACTATATAAACCCATATGCGATGGTATTAAAAAGATCAGTTTTAAATAAAGTAAAATTCATGTTTAAAGATGATAGAGAATTTAATATTGAAATGCAGATTGAAAGTAATGTAAAAATGTACTCTTCGGATAGGTTTAATTATATGCTTGAAGTAGAGTCCATACTACCAATAGAATCCCAGGATCAAATTCAGGACGTTGGTCTTTTTAGGCAATATCAAACTTTTATAACAGTTTAGCAAAGGAAGAAAAGGTTATTGGAGACTTTCCAATAACCTTTTCTTC
>JARBUB010000086.1 GCA_029239905.1 Clostridia bacterium | reverse complement strand
TTGAGGTTGTAAGAACTCGCGACCCAGAGGTATTGAAGGACCTAGATATAGTATATGATGTTGGGGACGGAGAATTTGACCACCATCAAGTGGAGAAGGAGTTCAGAGAGAAAGGTACTCCTTATGCTGCCTGTGGCCTAATATGGAGAGCCTTTGGACGGGATGTAGTCCGTGCAAATGACAAAGAGATGTCTGAAGATGATATAGGCAGCATAGTTAGATCTATAGACAGGAATCTGATAGAGTCTATTGATGCTTCAGATAATGGCATCAGAGCTGCTATGACCATTATTCCTACGCCAAATATTTCTTCTATCATCGCTAATTTTAATCCTCCTTGGAATGCGGATGCAGAGAATGAAGATGAATATTTCAATCAGGCAGTTAAGCTGGCTGATGTTATTCTAGGAAATGCACTGGCACAACAAATATCTACTGTGAAGGCAAAGACACCTATTGCAGAAGCTTTCGCAAAGCGTACAAGGCCAGAACTATTAGAGCTTGACAGATCCTATCCTTGGGCAAGAGTACTAAACAGTATAGATAGAGATAAGAAAGTTCTATTTGTGGTTTTTCCAAGAGAAGAGGAATATTTACTTCAAACAGTTAGAGGAAGTGGCACCTTGGGTAATCGGAAAAGTTTGCCGGAAGCATGGGCAGGCAAGCGGGAAGAAGAACTAAATGAGATAATAGGTATTGATGATGCGATATTTTGTCATTCCGGCAGATTTATAGCGGGAGCAAAGTCCCGTGAAAGCATCATGAAAATGGCTGAAATTGCAATAGAGACACCTGAAAACAAGCCACCAAAACGATTTGGGTATGTGCTGCAGAAATTTATTGCTAGACAACTTAAATCTATCGGCATACTTGATGGGGCTGAAAAGAAAAAATAGAAAAGGTTATTATTCAGGTATACAATGCTTGTATGTTATACTATACGTACAAGTATTGTTTTTTTTGGAGGATATTATGTTTGATTTAAGATATAAGGTAACAGAGGAAAATGTGTGGACAGGCCGTATAGATAGTGAAACCAACTATGATGCCTTTAGGATGCATCAATGCATTAAGCGGATAGACTTAAGAGATAAGGCTATGGACATTGATGTTGGCAAGTTCGGAATCGCAATTATTGGATTTTGCAGTGATGAAGGTGTAAAAAGAAATCTAGGTAGGGTTGGAGCTTTCAAAGGACCCCAAAATATTAGAAAAGCACTGGCAAATCTACCCTGTAGATTTACTCAGGATTTAAAGATTTTTGATGCCGGAGATATACTTTGTGAGGATGGCAATTTAGAAAAAAGCCAAGAGTTACTGGCAGAGGCTGTGGATAGGCTTCTGGATTTAAAACTTTTTCCTATCGTATTAGGAGGGGGACATGAAGTAGCTTTTGGACATTATATGGGCATATTAAATAATCTAATTAAGATAGAGCAAAAGCCTAAAATAGGAGTAATAAACTTTGATGCTCATTTTGATTTGCGCCCATATCCGGATGGGGGCAGCTCCGGAACTATGTTCAGACAAATAGCTGATGAGTGCGCAAGTAAGGGTTTAAAGTATTCTTATTTCTGCATGGGGGTACAAAAACACAGCAATACAATAGAGTTGTTCAAGACGGCAGATAAACTTGGAGCTCAGTATATATTAGCTAAGGATATCATCAGTAGTGACAATTGGAGCATGTTGGAGAGACTTGATGATTTTATAAAGCAAAATGATCATATCTATATTACCATATGTGCAGATGTCTTTTCCTCAGCTTTTGCCCCAGGCGTTAGTGCTACGCAACCCTTGGGGTTAGACCCTGAGGGCGTATTGAAATTTATAAAATATATCCTCAAGTCGAACAAAGTAGTCAGCTTCGATATAGCAGAGGTTTCTCCGAGATTTGATTTGGATAATACAACAGCAAATCTAGCCAGGGTATTGATATTTGCTGTAATTGATACTTTAGCGCAAATGAAGGATTTGGCATTGTAGTAGATGGATTCAATACCTCGTTTCAAAAAAAAGGTTATACTTGAAGTTTTATAACTCAAGTATAACCTTTATGTTTTTATTTTTCCTGCATAGCCTTCCATTTCGCCAAAGCATCAGCCATAGCATCATTTACAGGTTCTTCTTTTTTCTGCTCCTGCATGAATTTAGCAACGGTTCGCTTGTCACTGCTGTCTGTTTTTTCTTCCATTCTCTTGTTAAAGACGGATAGCTTTTCTCTATAACCGCAGCCGCAAGTAAATATTTTGCCTTCTCCCTGACCTTTAAGCTCCATTTTCTTATGACATTGCGGGCACCTTGCATTGGAGACAACTGAAACACCTTTGCGGTAACCGCATTCTCTATCGGAGCATACCAGCATATTGCCTCTCTTGCCCTTAACCTCCAATAGAAACTTGCTGCACTTAGGGCAGCGCTCTCTGGTCATATTCTCATGCTTGTAGGCTTCGTTGCTTGCAATTACAGCAGAAACCAGCTTCGACGCATGAGTTCTTATATGGTTCATAAAAGCCTTCGCATCGGCTTTTCCTTTGCTAATTTCAAATAATTGTTTTTCCCACTTCGCTGTCAGTTCTGCAGAACGAAGCTCTACTGGAGCCAAGCCAATCAGCTGTATTCCTTTGGCTGTAGGGAAAATTTCTTTTCCTTTTCTTTCAACGTAAAATGTACTAAATAGTTTCTCTATGATATCAGCTCTTGTAGCAGGCGTACCTAGACCGCTAGTTCTATCTAAGGCTTCACGCAAGCTTTCGTCCTCTATAAATTTACCAGGGTGCTCCATTGCAGAAAGAAGTGTTGCCTCGGTATATCTTGCCGGCGGCTTCGTTTTTCTGTTCATAGAGCTTACAGATAAGAACTTTAGCTTATCGCCTCGCTGAATGCCAGGAAGAGCCTGTTCTCTATCTTCATCATTATTTGCTTCTGAGCCGTCCTTGTCGTTATAAACTGATTTCCAGCCCATTGCTGTTGTCACCTTGCCCCGTGCATATAGCTGCTCTCCTGATGCCTCTACCTTCACAGTGGTTTGGTCATATTGATATGCAGGGCTTAAGACAGCCAGAAAACGTTTTGCTACCAAATCAAATATGTTGCGTTCTTCAGCACTCAAGGCTGAAAGGCTTACGGGCTGTTCCGTAGGTATAATCGCATGATGGTCGCTGACCTTACTGTTGTCTACCAATCGATTGCTCGTATTTATCTTGTTCCTTAGCAGTACTTGTGCCATTGCAGCATAAGGACCAACTGCCATACTTTTTAATCTGTCAGGCAATGTGGGAACGATATCGGTTGTAATATGTCGTGAATCAGTTCTAGGATAAGTAAGTATCTTATGCCTTTCGTATAAAGTCTGCATAATGGACAGCGTCTGCTTTGCAGAATATCCATATCGTTTGTTTGCATCACGCTGCAGCTCTGTCAAGTCATAGGCTAAGGGGTGAGGCTCGCTTTTAGCTTCCTTCTTCACGTCAACTACATCACCAGTTTGACCTTGAAGCTTCTTGGTTATTGCTTCAGCCTTTGCTTTGTCAAACAGTTGAGTATTGCCACTGCTTTTATCTCTCCAAAAAAGAGTAAAACCATTCACCTTTGCTTCTATGGTCCAATAGTCCTTGGGGATAAAGCTTCTTATTTCATTTTCTCTCTGCACAATAAGTGCCAAGGTAGGAGTTTGAACTCTTCCCGCCGATAGCTGTGCATTGTACTTGCAGGTAAGCGCACGGGTTACGTTTAAACCTATCAGCCAATCAGCTTCAGCACGGCTTTGGGCTGCATGATACAGATTTTCATAATCCTTGCCGGGTTTTAGGTTGTTAAAGCCGTCTCTAATAGCCTTGTCCGTTTGAGAGGATATCCATAAACGTTTGACTGGCTTTCTAAAGCCTGCTTTTTCCAATATCCAGCGGGCAACCAGCTCACCTTCACGTCCTGCATCTGTTGCGATTACAAGGCTGTCTACATCAGGTTGTTTAAGCAGGTTGCGTACGATACCATATTGCTTGGAGGTATCTTTTATTACAGCCAACTCCATTTTATTTGGAAGCATTGGAAGATCCTCCAAATTCCAGGCCTTATATTTATTATCATAAGCTTCTGGGTCCGCTAAGGTCACTAGATGACCTAAGGCCCATGTTACTATATATTTTGGACCTATCAAGCAGCCATTGCCGCCTTGGTTGCAATTAAGCACCTTTGCTAAATCTCGGCCTACTGAAGGTTTTTCCGCTAATACCAATGTTTTCCCCATTTTGTTATCTCCTTGATTGAATATAATCTTGCCTATATTAGTTTATCATTGAAGGTTATTATTTACACTATTTTTTTAAATATGGATAAAATGTGCTATAATATTTCTATAATTTACAAATTAATTGGTAAACTAAGTTATAGATTACAAACTCTTTGCGTAAGGAATAACTTTCTGTAGAAAAGCTTCACCGACCCATGAGAAAGGCCTCCGAAGAAGCTTGCTTTGCCCTACCCCAGAGCTACAGCCCTCAAAGCGAGTCTTCTGATGCTGCTGAAGCGAGTCGGAAGAAAATTCGTTCCTTAGGCAAAGAATATATTACTATGTAACTATTTATACACAAACATAAAGAGGAGATAAATATGACATCAACATTTTTAGATTTAAAAATAAACGAAAACCTAATAGAGGGGTTGAAGAAACAGGGAATTGAAGAGCCGACAGCCATTCAAGCCAATGCAATACCCCTAGGCTTAGAAAATAAAGACATTATCGGACAGTCTCAGACAGGAAGTGGAAAGACCCTTGCATATCTACTGCCTATATTTCACAAGGTAGATAGTTCGAAACGCGAAATGCAGGCTATTATTTTAGCGCCGACTCATGAGCTTGTAATGCAAATTGAGAAGCAAATAAAGACCTTGGCAGAGAATTCTGAGGTGCCAATGAAGTCTATATCAATAATTGGGAATGTAAATATAGATAGACAGATAGAAAAGCTGCGAGAGAAACCACATATCATCGTAGGCTCTGCAGGAAGAATATTAGAGCTTATAAAAAGAAAGAAAATCAATGCACAGACCGTTAAAACCATTGTAATAGATGAGGGTGACAGACTTTTAGATGATAATAATATAGGTGTTATTAAGGATGTCATCAAAACAACCCAGCGAGATAGACAGCTGATGGTATTCTCTGCAACTATTAATGATAGAGCTATGACAATTTCAAAAGAATTAATGAAAGATGCTGTGGTAGTAAAAGCAGAGGCAAAAGAGAAATTAAATCCCAATGTAGAACATATATACTTTCTAACTGAACAAAGGGATAAAATAGAAATGCTGAGAAAACTTATTGCGGCAATGGAGCCGTCAAAAGCAATCGTATTTATTAATAAAAGTGATGAAATTGAAATAACAACCAATAAACTGAAATTCCATAAGTTAAATGCTGTAGGGATTTATGGAGCAGCGGAGAAGGAAGATCGCAAAAAGGCTTTAGAAGGCTTCAGAGGAGATAAGTATCAGTTATTGGTAGCTTCTGAATTGGCTGCTAGAGGATTGGATATACAAGATGTAAATTATATATTTAACTTAGATTTACCTGAGGATCCGAAGGAATATCTCCATAGAGCAGGCAGAACAGGAAGAATGGGTAAACAGGGCTTAGTAGTTTCCATTGTAACAGCAAGGGAAGAAGCTCAAATCAAGAAATTCCAAAATGTCTTTAACCTGAAAATTGCGCAAAAGGAAGCATATATGGGAGCTGTAGTTGAACCAGGTGCTGGAAAAGAGAATTATAAAAAGCCTGTAAGTCCTAAAAAATAGCGGCACGCTAATGCACTGGATTTACTGCGTTAAGTTGATTTCATTACACGAAGCTATATAAGAAAAATTTAAAAACCCTGGAATATTCATGATGAATATTCCAGGGTTTCATTTTTGAAAGCTACTTTTTAAATATCCCAAATGGCTTGCCTACAGGGATGAATTCTCTTCCGAAGTGAGGATTCAAAACTGTTGCTGCACATCCGTAGAATGAGAATAAAGAAACGAAAAGCTCTGCGTATGCAGCTAATTCGTGAGGAAGTTCTCCACCGATTCCAAATGAATCAAGTGTCAAACCGATAAATAGCAAGTCGATCAATAAGAATATTATAAATAATAACTTGTTTGTCTCCATTGAACCGATTGTCATAATTAGAGAGAAGATCAAATACCCTAAAAATGCAAATCCTAATTGATGTGGATCAACTGCAGCTTGAAATTTTTCGCCGAAAACGCCCATTTTAATCATCCAAGATGCTGCTACACCAAACCAGAAAAGCGCATAGGCACCAAATACTGTTGTGCCGAAGGTGTTTTGTCTTTTGGAATCATTAATACATGCGAATAATTGAGCGAAGCCTCCCAAGAAAATTGCCCAAGGTATAATAAAGGAAGTACCTTCCGTAATACCTAGCTTTTGAGAGGAAGCGACCAAAGTAACCATAGCAAGACCAAATAGTCCAAGGCCAGATGGGTCGCAATTAAGAATTTTTACATTTTGAGTTTGGTTGTTGTTCATAAACAGCCTCCTTAAAAATAGTCACTATAATAAGCTACCAAAAAAACATAAGGTTGTCAAATGTTTGTCGAACTATAGAATTGTTTCACATTTAAGTATTAATACTTTATTATTACTTAGAATATAGTTGTTGACATAACCAACTAATTTTGTTAGACTACATTTTAATATATAAATTAAGTATTTACAAAATTAAGCTTAATCATGAAAAAATCGAATATAAAACGATATGGTATAGAGGCCGCGGTTGTTATAAGTATTATGGAATCATGCATAAGAAAGGGCCAACCGCCGAAATATGTAACTGGTGTTATATATTGGTACTATGCTGAACAAGTATAGTACTGTCTTAAAGAGATTGCCCAATTTCTTCAAGGAGTGCTTATCATATCGGGGCAAGAGGATTTGTTTTTTTGAAACAGTTATGAGTTCCTTTTGCTCATAACTGTTTTTTGTTTACTTAAAATTACTAATAAGAATCGAGGGAGAAATAATATGAAGCTATTTGGAACTATGAATATAAATGAAAAGGGCAGTTTATCCATTGGCGGCTGCGATACCATTGAATTAGCAAAGGATTATAATACACCTTTGTACGTAATAGATGAAGAGCTGGTGAGACAAAATTGCAGATTGTTTAGAGATGCTTTTTCAAAAAATGGATTGGAAACTGAAGTGATATATGCCTCTAAGGCATTTTTAAACATGGCTATATGTAAAATTATTGATGAGGAAGGATTATCCTTGGATGTTGTTTCTGGCGGAGAGCTTTATACTGCAATAAAAGCAGGCTTTCCAATTCAAAAAATATATTTTCATGGAAACAATAAAACTGCACAGGAGCTGGAGCTTGCTATTCGTGCTGGTATAGGCAGAATCGTGGTCGATAACAGTTACGAATTGGAGTTAATAGAAGAAATATGCCTAAGCTTGAATGAGTCAGTAGATATATTATTACGGGTAAACCCAGGGGTTGAGGCGCATACACATGCTTTCATACAAACCTCTAAGAATGATTCGAAATTTGGGGAATCGATATTTAGTGAAGAGCTAATCAATATCATTGAAAGAGCATTAAAGAGTAGGCATATTAAACTAAAAGGGCTGCATTGTCATATAGGATCACAGATTTTTGAAGAAGAATCCTTTTATTCAGTCGCAAACATTATGTTGGAGTTTATCGCAAAGCTAAAGACAAACCAAGGATTTATTACTGAAGAGTTAAATTTAGGTGGAGGCTTTGGGGTATATTATTCACAAGAGGATGCACCAATTGATATAAAAAGCTGTCTGCAAAATGTATTGGGATTAGTGAGAGATCAAGCTTCAGTCTTAAATATAAAGGTTCCAAAGCTGATGATAGAACCTGGGAGAGCTATTGTAGCCAATGCCGGGACTACCTTATATGAAGTCGGAGGGATAAAAAGAACCTATGGTGGAAGAGAATATATATTTGTAGATGGTGGAATGACGGATAATCCAAGAACTGCATTATATGATGCCAAATATGAGGCAATTATAGCTGGTAAAGCGGCGAATGAAGGCAAAGCTCTTTATACCATAGCCGGTAAATGCTGTGAGTCAGGGGACATCATTATTAAAGATATCGAACTTCCAGAAGCAGAGAAGGGTGACATTTTAGCTGTACTTTGCACAGGGGCATATAACTATAGCATGTCTAGCAATTACAACAGAATACCTAAACCGGCAGTAGTGTTTGTTAAGGATGGTAAAGCGAGGTTAACTGTAAAAAGAGAAAGCTATGAGGATATCTTAAGAAACGATATGTGAGTAAGGGATAGAAAAGGAGGTAATTAGTATGACAGTTGTTGTGCAGAAGTTTGGTGGAACGTCGGTTGGGACGATTGAACGGATAAAGGCTGTAGCAAAAAAAGTAATTGAAAGAAAAGAGCAAGGCAATGACATGGTAGTCGTACTCTCGGCTATGGGTAAGACTACGGATGAGTTAATAACCATGGCTAAGGAGATTTCTCCCAACCCTAACAAGAGAGAACTTGATATGCTTGTTGCTACTGGTGAGCAAATATCAATTGCCTTGCTTTCAATAGCTCTGCATGAATATGGTTATGACTCTATTTCCCTAACGGGCTTTCAGGCTGGTATAAAGACAAATGGATTGCATACCAAAAACCAAATAACGGATATTGATCTTAAAAATGTGAAGAAGCATTTAGGTGAAGGTAGAATTGTAGTAGTTGCAGGCTTTCAAGGTATAAATGAAAAGGGAGATATCACTACGCTTGGAAGAGGCGGATCGGATACTACTGCAGTGGCTTTGGCAGCAAAGCTTGAGTGCATCTGCGAAATTTACACGGATGTTGAAGGTATTTATAGTGCAGATCCCAGAATATGCCCTAAGGCGAAGAAACTGGATGCCATAAGTTACGAGGAAATGATGGAGATGGCAAGCTTAGGAGCCGGAGTAATGGAAACAAGAGCTGTGGAGCTAGGCTATAAATATAATATACCTATATATGTAGGAATGACCCATGGAGATAAAAAAGGCACCATGATAAAGGAGTATGATGAAACTATGGAAGGTAGAGTAATTACTGGCTTAACTACAAATGATGATGTGTTGATGATAACAGTTAACAATGTTGAATATAAATCAAAGAATATAGCTGTAATTTTTGATAAAATTGCGAAGCACAGCATAAATATTGATATGATCAGTCAGACAGCACCTTTTGAGGGCTATGTAAATATATCATTCACTTGTTCCACTGATGATAGCTATTCAGTAGAAATGGCAGCAAAGGAGCTTCAGATTGACATGCCAGAAATTGAGGTCAGCAGAGAAAGCAATATAACTAAGCTTTCGGTAGTAGGAATAGGAATGATGAAACAGTTTGGTGTAGCAGCTAAGGTATTCAATATTTTTGCTGACAATAATATCGAGTTTAAGCAGGTAACTACCTCTGAGATAAGTATAAGTTATACAATTAATTCTTCGGATAAGCAAAAGGCAGTGAATGCTTTGGCAGTGGCTCTGGATTTACAAGTTAATTAATATAAACATAATTGCATATGTAAAGTGATGCTCAAAAAACATTTTCAATTGTTCTTGTGTAGAAATACCAAGTTAACAGTGAAGGTGTTTTTTATTTTTTGCAACATCCTTTACAAATTTATTATATAATAGAATATATTGTCACAATTTGAAATAGTATGTCTTACTATATATGCTTTGCACAAAACATTTTCTTATATATATAGAATAACTTTATATTGGTTTATTATTGGGGGGTACTAGTTTAATGAGTAATTCAAATAATGATAGTTTTAGACTGAGGTCTCATGTCAGTATTCAAAATGGGTTAGTTATTGAAGTGAGTAATAACTTTGAAAAGTTTACCGGTTATAGTAGAGCGGAATTATTAGGGAAAACATTTCCTCATATTATAAACGATATGCTTAAGGTTAACAAAAAAATCATAAACACAGATGGATTGGTTTTTATAGAGAGATGCTTCTTTTTTACGAAATATCTTGACTTCAAGCAAACTAGCATAAAGTTTCAGAGGGATTTAAAAAACGAATTAACACAAATTGTATTTATGCAGCTCCCAATTACAAGTATTAATAATCCTCTGAGCTTTATTCATCAGATTATATGTAACAGTACCCTGGGAATAGCAATGTTCTATGTGGAAGACTTCACTTTACTTAAGGCAAACCAACAATATGAGAAGATCATATTTGAAAGATATAAACAAACCAACATCATAAGCAAAAAGATTCATGAGTAT
>JARBUB010000085.1 GCA_029239905.1 Clostridia bacterium | reverse complement strand
GATCACAACAAAACCTTTGAAATAGCAATCCTGCTGGATGATGAGCTCTTAGGGCAGGGACATGGCGCCAGCAAGAAGGAAGCACAGCAGGCAGCTGCAAAGAATGCTGTAGATAAGCTGGGTGTTGAATATGAGCAAGGATAAAAGACATTATATCATTCCAATCTTCGTATCTCACAGAGGCTGCCCTCATGATTGTATTTTTTGCAATCAAAAGAAAATTACCGGACAAGGCGGAGATGTTGGAGGAGATGAGGTAAAAAATAAAATTGAAGAATACCTTCAAACAATACCTAAGGAGAATGCGATTGTTGAGTTGGCTTTTTATGGAGGAAGCTTTACCGCCATACCAATAGATCAGCAAGAGTCGCTGCTTAGGGCCGTACAGCCGTATATCGCACAGGGTGCCATACAAAACATCAGGATATCAACAAGGCCGGATTGTATTGATATGCAGGTAATACAATTATTAAAGTCTTATAGGGTGCAAATCGTTGAATTAGGTGTTCAGTCCATGGATGATGAGGTACTAAAAATCAGCAATAGAGGTCACAACTCTCAGGATGTAATAAATGCAGTGACAATGCTTAAGCAGCATGGATTTATCGTTGGTGTGCAGGTTATGGTAGGTCTGCCTAATGATACAATGCAAAAAAGTATAAATACCGTAAAAAAATTAATAGAACTTAAGCCTGATATAGCACGAATTTATCCAGTTCTCGTTATTACAAACACTTATTTGGAGCAATTATTCTATCGTGAAGAGTATCAGCCTTTAAGCTTGGAAGCAACCGTAGAAATATGTAAGAAGCTTTTGATATTATTTGAGAAAAGCAATATTGAAGTTATTAGAATCGGTCTGCAGCCTACGGAGAATATTTTGGAAGGAAAAGAAGTTGTAGCAGGACCTTTTCATTCATCTATGAGACAGCTTGTGGTATCTGCTATATATAGAGATATGATAGAGTATATGTTAAAAGATGAAGGTGCTATAAATAAGCTGGAGATAGTAGTTCATCCCCAAGATATTTCCGACATATTAGGACAAAAAAGAAATAATTTCGATTATATAAAAAGTCATATGTCAATTGGAAAGTTAGTAATTACTCAGAGCAATGACATTGACAGACAATGCATTTTGTTGAAATATGGCGAAAAAAGGCGTAAAATGTCTAGAAAAGATTTCCATAATATTTCAACAATTTAAAGGAATTAGACATGAAAAATAGAATATACTCAATATTCAGCAAATGAATGGGGGGTTATGGGAATAATGGATGTACTAAAGGTATCAGCTAAATCACAGCCAAAATCCGTTGCAGGCGCACTGGCAGCAATCCTTAGGGAGCGATCGACTGCAGAATTGCAGGCGGTAGGTGCCGGTGCAGTAAATCAAGCTGTTAAGGCAATTGCAATTACAAGAGGATTTGTAGCACCAAATGGCATTGACCTTGTTGTTGTTCCAGCTTTCTCGGAGATTATGATTGATGGAGAAGACAGAACGGCAATCAAATTTCTGGTAGAATCAAGAAAATAATATCACAAAAAGCCTATTACTTCAAAGTAGTAGGCTTTTACTTTTAATGCCATCTAAATTGTGATAAAATATAATAGATATAATAGTAAGGGATGAAACTGGTTGATCATCCCTTATAATACGTTTTAGGAGTGGACGAGTTGTATTTAAAGCAATTGGAAGTTCATGGCTTCAAATCCTTTGCAGAAAAAATTGAATTGAATTTTGCCGATGGAATAAATGCAGTTGTAGGACCTAATGGAAGCGGCAAGAGTAATATTTCTGATGCAATTAGGTGGGTGTTGGGGGAGCAATCTGCTAAGACTTTGAGAGGCAGTAAGATGGAGGATGTCATATTTGCCGGAAGTGATCAAAAAAAGGCATTAGGCTTCGCATCGGTAACCTTATGTATCGATAATACGGATCGAAATCTGCCTGTAGATTATGCGGAAATCAACATTACAAGAAGAATGTATCGTTCTGGTGAAAGTGAATATTACATCAATAAAACCTCCTGCAGACTGAAGGACATCTATGAGCTCTTTATGGATACCGGGATAGGCAGAGATGGATATTCTATTATCGGACAGGGTAGAATAGATGAAATATTAAGCAATAAGTCTGAGGATAGAAGACAGATTTTTGAAGAAGCTGCAGGTATCGTAAAGTTCAAAAATAGGAAGCAGGAATCTGAGCGTAAGCTTGAAAATACAAAACAGAACATTACCAGAGTTATGGACATCATAGAAGAAATCAGTACTCAGCTGGATCCAATGAAGGAACAAGCTGAGGTAGCAAAGCGGTATAGAGATATTTTACAGGAACTAAAAGGTATAGAAATCAACCTAATTTTAGGCAATATAGATAAATTTAGATCCAGACTGCAGAGCATACTAAAAGAAGCTGAAGGGATTCAGAGCTATATTGAGGAAAAAACGAATCTCAAGCTGCAGTTGGAAGATAAGCAAAAGCTGCTGAAATCTGAACTGTACACTATAGAAAAGAATATAGAACTGCAGCAGCAGGAAGCACATCAGTTTGAAAATGCGATGCAGCAGCAAGAAGGTGAGTATAAGGTTGTACAGGAAAAGAAGTATAACATTGAAAATGCCTTCACACGATTAAATCAAAGAAAAAAGGAATTAGAGCAGGAACATAAAAAGTCAACTGAAGCCATAATTGAGAGCAGTACGCATGCTGAACTGCTGCTAGTTCAACAACAGCAGCTGCAGGAAAGCATAGATATAAAATCCAAGGAGTTTGAGGAATACTACACTGCGATTTCAAACAAAGAAGTTGATTTGGATAATGTGCAGCAGCAGTATATAGGACTAATTAATACACAATCTGAAATAAAAGGTAAAATAAACAGCAGCAATTCATTTATTGAAAATATTAATAAGCGGAACACGCAGATAAATCAGGATATTAACCAGCTGTCGGGGCAATTGGATGAAAAGAATATTGTTTTCAAGTCATCGGAAGAAGGTCTAAAGGCAGCGATACTTAACAGTGATGAATGCAGAACTAAATTAGAGAAGCACAAGCTTGATAAGCAAAATTTAGAACAGCAGGCAATACAGTTGGAGCATGAGATTTCGAATATTAAGAGCAGTAAGGATAGTATGGCTTCCAGATTAAAGTTGCTGGAGGATATGGAGAAGGACTTCGAGGGCTACAGCAAGTCAGTCAAGGCGTTGCTCGCCAATGCAGGTCATATCACAAAGGGTATGCTTGGAGCCGTCGGAGAAATGATAAATGTATCAACAGCCCATGTGGCTGCTATTGATGTAGCCTTGGGTGCACAGGTGCAAAGCGTTGTGACAGAACGTGAGGAAGATGCAAAGGTATTAATAGAATACCTAAAAAAGCATAAGCTGGGCAGAGCTACGTTCTTGCCCATAAGCTCCATCAAACCGAGGACCTTTTCTGACAGAGAAAAATCCAGCTTTAATATGGAGGGCTTTGTAGGTATAGCCTCTAAGCTTGTTACCTATGATAAAAAAGTAGAAAATATTATTAACAATCTTCTGGGCAGAATTGCAGTAGTAAAGGATATGGACACTGCTATAAAGCTTGCCAGAATGACAAATTATGATTTTAGGATTGTTACATTAACAGGTGAAATTATAAATGCTGGTGGTTCTATTACTGGTGGAAGCTTAAATGCTGTTTCCTCCTCTGTATTATCAAGAAAAAGTGAAATAGAACAGCTTAAAATAAAATATCAAGATATAAAGTTGAATTTCGAAGGACATCTAGAAAGCTTGGGAGCAGTGAAGCAGCAATTAGCAGCAAGTGATTTGGAAATATCAAACAAAACAGATGCATATCACAAGCAACAAATTGAACTGACAAATTTCCAGAATAAATGTGAAAGCTTACAGACTGAAATGCAGATAATAGCAGATAGAATATCGATTAGTAAAAAAGAGGTTGCGGATTTAAGTAAGGAATGTGAAGAAGCAAAAGCACTAATTGATCTAAACCAAGTGAAGGATGTACAGCTGGAGCAAAGTAAGAAGGATATTGAATTACGAATAGCCGATCTACAATCTGAAATGAAACAGTTAAATGAAGTGAAGGACGTCCATAACAATGAAATTACAGATTTGAAGGTAAAATTGGCTGCCATAGAACAGCATAGAAAGAATTTATTGCAGCAGAACATAGATTTAACTGCCAAGATAAAGCAAGTTGAATTGGATGTTCAAGCGGCTATTGATGAGATGAATCAATCCGAGGCAGACTCCACAAATTATGAAGAACTGCTAAAGAATATTAGCATTCAAATCAAAGCACTGAAACAAAAGTTAGAGCAAAAGCAGCTGGAAATTCAGAAATATATTGAGCAAAGACAATATCAGCATGAGGCGATTGAAAAATCTGAGGATAACATACGTCAAAGCCAGCAGGAAGCCTTAGATGCACAAAACAGCCTACATAAGGTAGAAATGCAAAAGGCAAAGGCAGAATTTGAACTTGATAATATTGAACTAAAGCTTTTAGAAACCTATGAGCTTAATTATAACAACGCACAGAGCTTTAGAGATGAAAGTGTAAACCTCGCTTGGGCAGCTAGACGTTGTGAAGAACTGAAAAGTGAAATTCGAGCTATGGGTACAGTAAATGTAAATGCTGTTGAAGAATATGAGAAGTTAAGTCAAAGATACGTGTTCTTAAATAATCAGGTCGATGATTTAACAAAGGCAAAAGAATCATTGACTCAAGTTATTGCTGAAATTGCAGAGCATATGAAGGAGAAATTCATAACTCAATTTAAACTTATAAATGAGAATTTTAATGAGGTATTCGTTGAGTTATTTGGAGGCGGTCAGGCGCAACTGGTGATTGCTGACACAGAAAACATATTAGAATCAGGAATTGAAATTATAGCAAAGCCTCCAGGGAAAAAGCTTCAGAATCTGTCGCTTTTATCTGGTGGAGAAAGAGCTTTAACAGCGATTGCCTTATTATTTGCAATTCTTAAGCTGAAGCCGGCACCTTTCTGTGTACTGGATGAAATCGACGCAGCCTTGGATGATGCAAACGTAGACCGATATGCTTCCTTCCTTCAGGAGTTTGCAAAAACTACACAATTTATCATTGTTACCCATAGAAAGGGCACCATGGAAGCCGCAGATTGTCTCTATGGTGTCAGCATGGGGGAAAGTGGTATCTCTCAGCTGATTTCAGTAAAGCTGGAAGGTGCTGTAGAACCCAAAGTAAGTTAACAATTTATAAAATATAAATGCGCATATAGGAGTGATTACATGGCTAACTTTTTTAAAAAGCTATTTGGTAAAGATAAAGAAAAAGATCAAGAGGAAGATATACAACAAGAGGAACTGTTGGATGGTGAAGAGCAGTTATCTGATGAGGAAATAGAAAAACTTTTGTTTGAAGAAGAAGACTTGGAAGTAGACGCTGTAGAAGAGCTTGAGATAAGTGAGGTGCAGGCAGAAGAATATGATGAACCATCAGAGCAGGAGCCGGACGAAGAATCTTTTCAAGAGCTTGAGATCAGTGAAATAGAAGCAGATGTAGTTGACGAAGATGAGGAACAAGAGTCTGATGCAGTTGAGGAAGTAAATGTTTCTTTTTTCTCCAAGCTAAAGGACGGTTTGTTTAAGACCAGAAAAAATATAACTGATAAAATTAATGATGTGCTTTCAAACTTTAAATCTGTAGATGAGGATTTGTTTGAAGAGTTAGAAGAAATACTAATTACCTCTGATGTAGGTGTGGAAACAACAATGAGGATATTAGACAACCTAAGACTTAAAGTGAAGCAGCAAAGCGTGAAGGATCCAATGCTGATCAAAGGTCTTTTGAAGCAGGAAATGGTTGAAATATTGGGAAATACGACTTCGGCTATTGGTACACATTCACCTGAGGTTATCCTGATAATTGGTGTTAACGGCGTAGGAAAGACTACCTCCATAGGAAAGATTTCAAGCAGACTGAAAAAGTCAGGTAAAAAGGTTTTAATTGCAGCGGCAGATACCTTTAGAGCAGCTGCCATAGACCAACTTGAGGTTTGGGGCAATAGAGCGGGAGTAGATGTTATAAGACATCAGGAAGGCTCTGATCCTGCTGCAGTAATATTTGATGCCATTAGTGCCGCAAAATCCAGAAAAACTGATGTGTTGATTTGTGATACGGCAGGAAGATTGCATAATAAGAAAAACCTTATGGAAGAGCTAAGAAAGATATTTAAGGTTATTGATAGAGAATACCCTGAAGCGCATAAGGAAGTAATGCTTGTATTGGATGCCACTACAGGACAAAACGCAATTGCACAAGCTAAGGTATTTAAAGAAGTTGCTGATATTACAGGCATCATACTAACCAAGCTTGACGGTACAGCAAAGGGTGGAATTGTAATAGGAATTAAGTCAGAGCTTGATATCCCGGTTAAATTGATTGGGGTAGGTGAAAAGGTAAATGATCTTCAGGAGTTTGTACCAGAAGATTTTGTAAATGCTTTATTTGGAGAATAATGCTTTGCTTCTTAGCAAAACACTTATTCTGACGAATAATACTCTGAATAAAAGGGTTGACAACATGCTGACATTCATATAAAATACCTATGTAAAGGTTAAAGCCTTTACATAGGTATTTTGAGGTGTTACAATGTATGATAAAATCGTTCAGATTGCACTTTTATTTGATTTTTATGGTCAACTATTAACTGAAAAGCAAATTGAGATTATTGATATGTATTATAGCAATGATTTATCCTTAAGTGAGATAGCTGAGCAGCAAGAGATTAGCCGCCAAGGTGTATATGACACCTTAAAAAGAGCGGAAAAGACGTTGTCTGAATATGAGGCTAAGCTAGGCTTGGTAAACAGGTTTTTGCAGCAGAAGGAAAGCTTGTCAGAAATAAATACAATGTTGGATAAAATTCTTGAAAAAGAAGAAAATGATGTAGAACTTATAAAAGAAGAAATTGAAAATATCAAAATTTATATAGAAAACCTTATATAATAACGGGGAGGGTTTTTAATGGCTTTTGAAGGATTGGCGGGAAAGCTTCAGGATACTCTTAAAAGATTAAGAGGCGCAGGCAAGCTTAGCGAAGCAGATATAAAAGATGCTATGAGAGAAGTTAGAATGGCTTTACTTGAAGCCGATGTTAATTTCAAAGTAGCAAAGGACTTTGTAAATAAGGTTACAGAAAAAGCTGTTGGACAAGAGATACTAGAAAGCCTTACTCCTGGACAGCAAGTTGTCAAGGTTGTTAATGATGAACTAACACAGCTAATGGGAACTACCCAAAGCAAGCTAGCTTTTTCCTCCAAGCCACCTACTGTATTTATGATGGTTGGTTTGCAGGGCGCAGGTAAAACAACACATACTGGTAAGTTGGGCCTGATGCTGAAGAAGCAAGGTAAGAATCCTTTGTTTGTTGCCTGCGATATATACAGACCGGCTGCAATAAAACAGCTGCAAGTTGTAGGACAGCAGGTTGGGGTTGATGTATTTACTCTTGGGGATCAAGTGAATCCCGTGGATATTGCGAAAGCAGGGATTGAATTTGCTATTAAAAACGGCAAAGATGTCGTATTTATAGATACTGCAGGTAGACTGCATATTGATGAAGAGCTAATGGATGAGCTGGACAACATCAAAAAAGCTGTTAGACCAACAGAAATCTTACTTGTTGTAGATTCTATGACAGGGCAGGACGCCGTAAATGTTGCTGAAAGCTTTAATGAAAAGCTAGGAATTGACGGTGTTGTTCTTACAAAGCTTGATGGTGATACCAGAGGTGGAGCGGCATTGTCCGTAAAAGCTGTTACCGGCAAACCAATAAAGTTTGCAGGTATGGGCGAGAAGATGGATGAGCTGGAGCCTTTTTATCCAGATAGAATGGCCTCTAGAATTCTTGGCATGGGAGACGTGTTAACTCTGATAGAGAAGGCACAGGCTAACATGGACGAGAAGAAGGCAATGGAGCTGGAGAAGAAAATAAGAACTCAAAGCTTTACCTTTGAAGATTTCTTAGATCAGCTGCAGCAAATGAAGAAAATGGGTCCTCTAAGCTCGCTGCTTGAAATGATACCTGGTATGAACTCTAGTAAAATGAAGGGTATGCAGGTTGATGACAAGGAAATGGCCAGAACAGAGGCAATTATTCACTCCATGACCAAAAAAGAAAGAGTGAATCCAGATATTATAAATGCCAGCAGAAGAAAGAGAATCGCTGCCGGCAGCGGTACAAGTGTTCAAGAGGTAAACAAACTCTTGAAGAACTTTGAGCAAACAAAGAAGATGATGAAGCAGTTTTCTGGTATGGAAAAAGATATCAAGAAAGGCAAAAACAAATTACCTTTCTTTAGATAAATTAGTTTATTTCTAACGTTACAAGGAGGTGAAAATATAATGGCAGTTAAAATAAGATTAAAGAGAATGGGCGCTAAGAAGTCCCCTTTTTACAGAGTTGTAGTTGCTGATTCAAGAGCACCAAGAGATGGCAAGTTCATCGAAGAAATTGGATACTACAATCCAATAACACAGCCTGCTGAAGTTAAGATAGATGCAGAAAAGGCTAAGAAGTGGTTAAGCACAGGTGCGCAACCAACTGATACAGTGAAGGCATTGTTAAAGAAAAGCGGAATTATTGAAGCATAAAAAATAACTTCTATATAGGAGTGTTGCAATTGAAAGAATTAGTTGAGATAATTGCAAAAAGCCTTGTGGATTATCCGGATCAGGTAAAAGTGAAAGAAACCGAAAGTGAAACTACTATTATAATCGAGCTTTCTGTGGCATCTGAGGATATGGGCAAGGTTATCGGTAAGCAAGGAAGAATCGCGAAAGCCATCAGGACAGTAGTGAAATCCGCTGCAGTTAAAACCGATAAAAAGGTAATAGTTGAAATAATTTAATGCAGAGCAGGAGAAAATATTATAATATTTTCTCCTGCGTTTCTGCATTAATTGCAATTTATCTGCATTTAAGAGAGCGCAGTATTAAAAAGTTGTTGCGAGAAAGATATATCCCATACAATATCTGTAGAAGCATCTGTTTTTGTATCATCAGAAAGGTATTTTTCCCAGCAAATGAATGAAGGAAAATGTTTTGCACATTCTGATAGAATATAAGAGGTTTCGTGTAAAACATATAACTGCTTTGTCTTAAATACAGAAGAAGAAGGTGATTTTATGTTAGATTACTTAAGCATAGGACAAATTGTGAACACACATGGAATTAAAGGCGAGGTAAAGGTGTACCCTTTGACAGACAATGTTTCACGCTTTGATAAGCTCAAGGAAGTATATATTGAGTCAAAGGGAGAACTGGTAAAATATCAGATTGAAAGTGCAAAGCACCTGAAGAATACAGTTATCATTAAGTTAAAGGGCATAGAAACCATGAATGATGCTGAAAAGCTTCGGGATCAATATATTAAAGTTGGTAGATGGGATGCAGTGCGTCTTCCAAAGGATTCTTTTTTTGTATGCGACATCATTGAATCTGATGTCTATGACATACATGGCGAACCCTTGGGCAAGCTTGTAGATGTGCTGCAAACAGGCGCCAATGACGTATATGTAGTGAAGGACGAAAAAAGGGAAATACTTATTCCTGCACTGAAGACTGTAGTAAAAGAAATAAATCTTCAGAACAAAAAAATCATAGTAGATTTGCCAGAGGGATTAATATAAATGAGAATTGATATACTGAGCTTATTTCCAGAGATGTTTGATGCTGTGCTTTGCAAAAGTATAATAGGCAGAGCAGTCAGCAACAATTTGGTTCAGCTTGAATTTTTAAATATAAGAGATTTTACTGAACATAAGAATAATCGTGTTGATGACTATCCCTATGGAGGCGGCTTAGGAATGGTAATGCAGTGCCAGCCTATATTTTCTGCTATGGAGCATGTCGTAAATCAAATAGGCGAAAAACCCCATGTAATATTAATGACTCCTCATGGAAAACCCTTTGATCATAAGAAAGCAAAAGAACTGACAAAATACGAAAATATAGCCATCATATGCGGGCATTATGAAGGTATAGATCAAAGAGTCACTGATGGCCTTGTAGACGAGGAAATATCTTTAGGGGACTTTGTATTGACTGGCGGTGAAATAGCGGCTATGGCTGTTACTGACGCTGTATGCAGACTATTACCAGGAGTGCTCAAGGAAGATGATTCACATAAGATAGAATCCTTCAGCAGCGGACTTTTGGAATACCCTCAATATACAAGACCTCCAGTATTTAAAGATATGGCAGTTCCGGAAATTTTATTTACCGGGCATCATAAAAACATTGAAAAATGGAGACGCTATCAGGAGTTGAAAAGTACATACATAAAAAGACCTGAGCTATTGGAT
>JARBUB010000084.1 GCA_029239905.1 Clostridia bacterium | reverse complement strand
ATATATTTCGCTATTTCCAACGCTCTTTCTTCAATGTAATCCTTCAATTACTACAACCCCCTTATTGGTGTCTTTTTACATTAATATGCAAATTTTCTTTGATTAGAACATAAAACCATTGGATTTGTTAAAGTTGTACAAAGTCCAAGTAAGTACTATTTGAGTTTTTTAGGCAGATAATTCTTAGGGTCAATATTCTTTTTATCTCTCATTAATTCGAAGTGCAAGTGTGGTTCTTCTGCGATTTCAGATAGAGCTGTTTTACCCACGCCGCTTATTACATCACCTTTTTTTAGGTTCTGCCCTTTGCTTACAAGATCTAAAGTTGAAAGATTGCTATATCTTGTATATATGCCGTCTCCATGGTCCAAAACAATTGTAAGTCCCCACTGCGCATCATTAACAGTCTCTAATACAACTCCATCTAATGCTGCTCTAACAGGGCTGCCTTCCTCAGCTTTTAGGTCCAAACCCGAATGCGTTACCCAGCTATCTATGGTTTTTGAATATACGAGCGCAGTATCTGAATAATCAGTGGATATATTCCCAAATACAGGAACGATCATGGTCTCAATATTTACAGCTTGAGTTTTTACGGCAGTAATAGGCTTTTTGTCACCATTACTTGCAGTTGGTGTGTTTGGCAATACTGGTGTTGTCTTCTTTGGTGGCGCAGCATCGGTATTCGCCACTTCTTTTATTGGTTCTTCGCCGCCGCCATCAACAACTCTGTCTTCAATAATCTTGACACCTACATTATTTTGCTCCTCTAACAGCTTATCCAGTTCATCCAGTTGATTTTCAAAATCCAGCCCTGCCATTTTGCCGCTAATATAGTTGTTATACTGCCAAACGCCTCCGGCTAATAACAATGCTATAATTATCAAAGAAACAAAATAAATATTCCTACGATTTTTAAATAAATCATTGAATTTCATTTGTTACACCTCCACTAGTATTATTTCCCGTAATTTATTAAATAATACAAGCATTGGCAACTATTTTACATTTATTTGCAATGTATTTGTCCTCTTTTCAATTAGAGGCTTTGTAATTACTGCTACTCCACATTCTGACCAAATCTTCTATCTTTGTAATCTCTACCCCCCGATAATAATGCTTCACTATTTCATCATATTTAGAGCCTTTTTGCGCCATTCCGTCTGCACCATATTGACTAAGCCCTACCCCGTGACCATTTCCTGTTACAGTGAACTTCATCGTATCCCCCTTGTAGCCGATATTAAAATTTGAAGAATTCAATCCTAAAGCGCTACGCACAGTACTTCCACTTAATACCTTTCCCCCAACAGACAAACGTGTTATCCTGCCGCCTTCACTTCTATCCAAAACCTTTATTTGCTTCTGGATGTTTTTACTACTAAGCTGTATGCTGCTATCTATCTTTTTCATTGCAGTTATAAAGTCATTGACCTTAATATCTCTATCTGTTATCAGCTTGGGAGACGCCTCCTCAAACTCACTTGCTACACTTCTCAGATATGGAACCTTGTTTGTCCAGACTTCTTCTGAGTTTTCTGTCTTACCACCACTGGTTGAATGGAATACTGCCTGTATAAGACTATCATTATAGACAATGACCTCTCCTTTTGTATCCAATACCGCTTTTTTATATTTGTCATAATTAAAAGTAATAGACTTAGGATCTTCAAATGCTTGACAGTGAGCAAAGTCTGTACAAACATCTGCTCCAAGATGTTTATCACAACCCTTACCCCCATAAGCTCTTGTTTTCATTAATGTATAGGTTCTTGCAGCTAACGCCTGTGCTTTAAGTGCTTCAAGATGAAATGAAGATGGCATTTCTCCAGCTAGCACTCCCAAAACATATTCCTCCAAATTCATTTCTTCAAGTTTGTTTTGTTGGACATTGAAAACTGATATTTGCATCGTACCGAAGTCCTCATTAACTTTTTCATCTTTCTTTTCACTATGACAGCCTTTCAAAATCAATAAGGGCAGCGCAAACAAAACTATTATTAAGGCCAGCAGTAATACCAAAACTCTCTTCAAACAAATTCCCTCTTCCTATAGCTATAGTTGGTGCAGACACCCAGGTCTACACCTGCTTATATCATTGTATTTAAACCAAAGCAGATATATGACTGTATCTTTGTGGCGGTATTTGTCGAACGAATTTTATAATTTTCAGTAGGAAAATGACTTTTATTGACGAATTTTATGTATAAGGCAAATTTATTATATTGGAGGGAGTAACATGAAAAAGCTTCTAACAAAGAAAATAGATCAGCTGAGGGAAAAGTTATACAAGCTTATTGAATTGTATGGCCCCCAAAATCAAGAAGTCCTTAAGTGCAGCCAAGAATTAGACAATCTTATTTATTATGCATATAAAAACAAGGAGCAAATAGCATAAGCTATTTGCTCCTTATTTTATATGTTTTGCACCAAACATTTTACATTAAATCAGAGTGTACAAACATTTTCCTTCATTCATTAGTTGCGAAAAAGATTTATCATATTATTCTACTCTTGTAATATTAGCTCCCAGTTTTCTCATCTTTTCTTCAATATTTATATAGCCCCTATCAATATGATAGATCTCAGATATTTCCGTGCGTCCCTCTGCACATAAAGCAGAAATTATCAGTGCTGCCCCCGCTCTTAGGTCTGTAGCCTTTACCTTGGCTCCGCTCAGTCTCTCAGTACCTTCAATGATTGCACTTCTGCCGTCTACGTTTATCTTAGCACCCATTAACTTTAACTCGCTAATATGCATAAAGCGATTTTCAAATACTGTCTCGGTTATTACGCTGGTGCCTTTAGCCACACACATTGCACTCATAATAGGAGATTGCATATCTGTGGGAAATCCCGGATAAGGCATCGTTTTGATATCAACTGACTTAAGCCTTTCAGTAGCTTTTACCCTAATAGATTTTTCATATTCGAAAACCTCTACACCCATTTCCTTAAGCTTTGCTGTAATGGGCTTCACGTGCTCTGGCACGACTCCCTCAACTAGAACATCTCCCCTAGTGGCCGCTGCCGCCATCATAAAGGTTCCTGCTTCTATTCTGTCCGGTATTGCAACGTGCGTCGTCCCTTTCAGAGAACGAACTCCTTCAATCTTTATGGTGTCTGTGCCTGCACCCTTTATCTTGGCACCCATCTTACTTAGAAAATTTGCCAAATCGACTATCTCCGGCTCTTCTGCCGCATTCTCAATTATAGTAACTCCCTCTGCCAAGCATGCAGCCATTATTATGTTTTCCGTTGCTCCCACGCTGGGAAAATCCAAGTAAATGCTTTCACCCTTTAGCTTATCTGCATGGGCCTCAATGTAGCCGTGGCCAAGCGTTATATTGGCGCCCATAGCCGCAAAGCCTTTAAGATGCAAATCTATAGGTCTCGAGCCTATGGCACAGCCACCAGGAAGTGATATTTTAACTTTGCCCACCCTCGCAAGCATAGGTCCCATTATTAAAAAAGATGCCCTCATTTTCCTAATCAGATCATAATCTGCATCTTGACTTAATATCTTCTTTGCAGAAACTTCCAATACATCGTCCTTGTTTAATTTAACCTCAGCACCTAAGGAATTTACTACCTCAATCATTACCTTTACATCCTCTAGGGCAGATACATCTTCAAGGATACATTTATCCTCAGTTAATAATGATGCCGCTATGATAGGGAGGATCGCATTCTTGGCACAGCTGATGTTTACAGTGCCTTGAAGCTGACAAGAATTTTCTATTAATAAAGTTGACAATTTCTTTCCTCCTGTCAAAATAACATATCTAATAAGTAATTTATAAGTTCATTGGATTTAATATTCTACATGTATCAGAGGTGATCCAATCCAGATATATGTCTTTCCATCATAAGAGCTATAGCGCATTGCAATTTGCATATTTACCTTCTTATTATTAGACATAACAAAACTGTTTATGTTTCCACTAAATGCAGAAATACTATTTAAATCTTCGCTATTCAAACCTTCTACCTGTTTTGCCTTTACTGAACTCATAGCATCTGCTATTTTTGTGCGCATTTCACTATCTGTGAGCTTTCCATCATAAACTCCTATAACACAACTGCTTATCTTTGATTTTACATTCTTTGATGCAAAATAGTTTTCCAATCTCAGTTTTTCTGCCACAAGCTCATTCGTACTGCTATCTATAGATACATCCATAACCACATAAGTTTCTCCGCCTTTATCAGTTTTTATTGACTCAATTGCTACGTTATAATTCTTGCTGCCCGCACTGGCATATAGAGTCTGTTTGACAGTATCCTCATCATGTTCTTTTACAATGTTTATTGTGGGTTTTTCAGGATTAATAATTCCTAAAACAGCCTTCATTTCTGCCTCAACCTGCTGCTCCGTCATATAGGTATCATTAAGCTTTGACCAGGCACTTATAGTGCTTTCAATTACCTTAGCTTTGGTGCTTTCTATACTTTTTATCAATGAATCCTCTACTGATACTTTCTCTTTACCAAATCCAAATCCGTCATTTACAACAAATACTACAGCTAATAAAAAAAATATAACTATTAAAGCAATATATCTATTCCTCATAATACCCCTCCTATTCTCCTTTAAATTATTGCCGAGGTATTATTTTTTATACAAAAATGTTTGTGGGCGGGATTTTGACAGCATAGGACAGCGGTCCCACGTTATAGATGTGTTGTAGGGAATAATTAAGGGCAGACACCTAGGTCTGCCCCTACATTCAAATAAAAAAGGGCGGATATTATTCCGCCCAATTTATTTATACATCCATAACCTTTAAGTCTTTTGAAATAATAAGCTCAGCTTCTGTCATGCTTATTACTTCCTCAACTGTTGTTTCCGGTGCAATTTCCGTTAACACCAAGCCTTCAGGCGTAACCTGTATAACACCCATATCTGTAACAATCATATCAACCTCTCCCGCTGCTGTCAGTGGAAGATTGCATTGCTTAAGTATTTTAGCTTCACCCTTAGCAGTATGCTCCATGGCCACTATAACCCTTTTTGCACCTACTACTAAGTCCATCGCACCACCCATACCAGGTACCATCTTGCCCGGTATCATCCAGTTGGCAAGGTTACCCTTCTGATCAACCTGCAGCGCCCCTAGAACCGTTACATCCAAGTGACCGCCTCTTATTATTGCAAAAGACATTGCACTGTCAAAGTAGGCTGCTCCCGTAACATGAGAAGCAGGTTGTGATCCCGCGTTTACAATGTCCTTGTCTTCCTCACCAGGCTTTGGTGTTGGTCCTAAACCAACGAAGCCGTTTTCTGAATGGAGCAGTACATCTACTCCCTCGGGTATGTAATTAACTACTTGTGTAGGCAATCCTATTCCTAAGTTAACCAAATTTCCATCTTTAAGTTCATTGGCTACTCTTTTGACAATCACTTCACGTTTTCTATCCTTATCTTGAATCACAAGATCCACCCCCTATTCTACAATAATATCTACAAATATTGACGGCGTCATAACATCCGTAGGATCAATTTCTCCTACTTCCACTAGCTTCTCTGCTTCAATGATTACCAAATCAGCAGCAGTAGCCATTAATGTATTGAAGTTTCTTGTTGCCTTGTTGTAATAAACATTTCCCTTTTTATCAACGATGCTGCCCTTTATAAGTGCAATATCTGCCTTTAAAGGAAGCTCTAATAAATAGTCTTTGCCATCTATAGTCATCTTTTGTTTACCCTGTTCAACTATAGTCCCTATTCCTGTAGGAGTAAGTATTCCTCCAAGACCTGCACCTGCAGCTCTTACTCTTTCTGCTAGAGTTCCCTGAGGCACGAGCTCAACCTCTAATTCTCCTGCATTCATTTGTCTTCCGGTCTCCGGATTTGTACCTATGTGGGATATAATAACCTTACTCACGTTTTTGTTTACAACCCATTTGCCTATACCTTTGTCTGGAAAAGCAGTATCATTGCAGACTAGAGTAATGTTTTTTACACCTTTTGCAATAACTGCATCAATAAGCTTTTCTGGAGTTCCAACTCCCAAAAATCCACCAACAGCGATTGTCATTCCATCCTTAATGTTGTCCAAGGCTTGATCCAAAGTCTTAATTTTATTCACCTTTACACCTCCATAAGTTAAAGCAAAACTATTATTAAATATTATTCAAAATACAACTGTTTTAGGTATGACACTGGTTATGCTTCCTTTAGAAACCTAACCTTGGGCATTCCCTACAATATATTATAGCATTTTATATTTTAGATTCTATCTTTTGCTACGAAATCCTTTGGTCTTATTTGAGTTTGTTCAAAATGATACAAAAGGCTTTCTATGATCCTTTGGGATGCCCTACCATCTCCATATGGGTTGACTGCATTGGCCATTTTATTGTACTCCGCCTTGTCATTAAGCAGTTCTTCAGCAAGTTTTATTATATTATCCTTGTCTGTGCCTGCAAGCTTAAGAGTTCCAAACTCAATTGCCTCTGGTCTCTCAGTTTCATTTCTTAGAACCAATACCGGTTTACCTAGAGAAGGTGCCTCCTCCTGTAGTCCGCCGGAATCAGTCATTACCAAATAACTTCTATCCATCAAATTATGCATTTCTTCTGCATCCAAAGGCTCAAGCAGATGCACTCTTAGGCAGTTCCCCAATATTTCATCTGCTATTTCTCTAACTGCTGGATTTTTATGTACAGCATATACGACTTCAACATCCTCATGCTTCTCTGCGATATATTTTAATGCTTCACATACGTTTCGAAGAGGCTTCCCAATGTTTTCTCTCCTATGTGCAGTTACAGCTATTACTCTCTTATTTTGATAGTCTAATTGCTGAAGTAGGGGAGAACAAAACTCAAAGTCCTTGCTAACGGTTGTTCTCAACGCATCTATAGCCGTATTCCCCGTTATGAATATGCCTTTTTCATCAATGCCTTCTCTCAATAAATTCAACTTGGCATTGTCTGTAGGAGAAAAATGCAAGTCCGCGATAACTCCCGTAAGCTTTCTATTTAACTCCTCCGGGAAAGGGAAGTATTTATTAAAGGTACGAAGTCCTGCTTCTACGTGTCCTACTTTTATTTTATTATAAAAAGCTGCTAAAGATCCAACAAAGGTAGTTGTAGTGTCTCCATGAACCAGTACAACATCCGGTTGACACTCTCTTATTACTTTCTCCAAGCCTAACAGCGCATTTGTTGTTATATCAGTAAGAGTTTGTCTGTTTTTCATTATGTCCAAGTCATAGTCCGGTGTTATTTCAAAAATCTTTAATACCTGATCCAGCATTTCCCTGTGCTGTGCAGTCACACAAACCTTGGATTCAAAAGCTTCATGCTTTTCCAGAGCCTTAACCAAAGGAGCCATTTTTATTGCTTCCGGCCTCGTCCCAAATATTGATAGTACTTTTATCATATTGCATCTACCTCCTATATTGGATGGGCCTTTAAACCCACTCCTATACTAAATTAAAGGTGAGAAACTAGCTCTCACCTAACTTTTTTATAAATTTATGTTGTTATTACTCGTCTTCGCCTTTGTCTTTGTTAGCCCCAAGTATTTTACCCCCAATGAGGCTAAGAAAAAAACCGCTAGTACCAAGATAACTGCTACCTTTAAATTCGCCTCTACCAAAGCAACTGCGCTAAATCCCAGCATAGCGCTGATACTATATAGTGTTAGCACTGCTTGCCTATGTGATAATCCTCTATCCAGGAGCTTATGATGCAAATGCCCCTTATCCGCTTCCATAAAGGACTTTCCGCTTAAAGATCTTCTTATGATTGCCATAAAGGTATCAAAAATCGGAAGTCCTATAGCAAATATAGGTACCAGTATAGAAAGCGCCGCAGCACTTTTTACAACACCCATTACGGATAAAACTGAAAGCATGTAGCCCAAGAATAAAGACCCTGAGTCTCCCATAAATATTTTAGCAGGATTAAAGTTGTATGGTAGAAAACCAATAGTTGATCCTGCCAAAGTAGCTGCAAGTAAAGCGATATAGCTTTGATCCAAGAATATAGCAACTGCTGTTAATGTTAAAGCTGATATTATAGATACTCCCGCAGCCAGACCATCCAAGCCATCAATTAAGTTGATTGCATTGGTTACGCCCACAATCCACACTAATGTCAAAGGATATGACCACATCCCAAGTCTTATATAGGGATCCGCACCAGCAAAAATATATGACAATGGATTGGTTACCATGTTTATTTTTACCCCGCCGTACATGACGATACCAGCTGCTAAAAGCTGTACCAAAAGCTTTTTCTTTGCTGAAAGAGGCTTTATGTCATCGAAATACCCCATGGCAACTACTATAATCCCACCAATTAGTACGGATACCAGCCTCGTATCCATCCTGAAGGTTACTAGGACTGCAACCATAAATCCAATAAATATGGCAATTCCTCCTAGTCTAGGTGTAGGAACCGTGTGTACTCTTCTATTATCTTTTGGAACATCTATAGCACCTACTCTGTTTGCCAGCTTGATAACAAAAGGTGTTACCAGATAAGCAATGGTCAGAGCAATTAGGAATGCTATATGTATAGTTTTCATTTTACCACTCCCATATGTTCGTATAACTTGTATCTAATACTCTATTACAATTTTAGCTTAGTCAATTTTTGTTGTCAAACTTATTATCCATATTTTTACATTTCATCAAGATATTTTCTCTTCATTTAAAATACATAAACCTTTGATATTAATAAGTTATTTACTTATTTGGTGATTTTTAATCACTAAGCTTAACATATTCAATACCTGACTCCTCAAGCATTTTCAACGCTAGAGAATCATTATAGGGTTCTCTGGTTACTATTCTTTTAATACCCGCGTTGATAATCATTTTTGTACATAAAATACATGGTGAAAGATTTACATAGATCGTGCTATCTTGTATTGAGACCCCAGAAACAGCGGCTTGAATAATTGCATTTTGCTCTGCATGTATTCCCCTGCAGAGTTCGTGTCGCTCCCCAGAAGGAATTTTAAGCTCGTCTCTCAAACAACCTACTTCGCCACAGTGCTTAAGTCCCGACGGAGTGCCATTGTAGCCAGTAGTAAGAATACGCTTGTCCCTTACAATCACAGCCCCAACCTGACGCCTCATACAGGTAGCCCTAGTCTTTACCATATCAGCGATACTCATAAAGTATTCATCCCAGGTAGGTCTCATAAATACACCTCCCGCACTATTTTGTGCCAAATAATCTATCCCCTGCGTCCCCTAAGCCAGGAACTATGTATCCATGATCATTTAGTTTTTCATCTACTGCTGCTACATATATTTCTACATCTGGATGAGCTTCAGCTACTGCTTTTACTCCCTCTGGTGCAGCGATCAGATTTACTAGCTTAATGCTTTTCGCGCCCTTATTCTTAAGGAAATTAATAGCTGCTACAGCAGAACCGCCAGTAGCTAGCATAGGGTCTAATACGATTAAATCTCTTTCTGCTACGTCACTTGGAAGCTTACAATAATATTCAACAGGTTGTAAAGTCTCGGGATCTCTATAAAGTCCGATATGCCCAACCTTTGCAGCAGGAATCAACTTTAACATACCGTCTACCATGCCCAAACCAGCTCTAAGTATAGGTATTATGCCTAACTTTTTACCGGCAATTACTTGCGACTTTGTCTTGCAAACTGGTGTTTCAATCTCTACTTCTTCAAGTGCAAGGTTTCTGGTAACTTCATATCCCATAAACATGGAAAGCTCTTCTACCAACTCTCTAAACTCCTTAACACCTGTAGTTTTGTCCCTCAAAATTGTTAATTTATGTTGTATCATTGGATGATCCATAACTGTTACATTACTATACTTTTTCATAATACTCCTCCTTATTCTCTGTTGTATCTGCATTCTATATCTGATATTTTTCCTATTCTACCTGTGTGTCTTCCGCCTTCAAACTCTGTAGTCAGCCAAATATCAGTTATCATTTTGGCTAATCCCACGCCGATTACTCTTTCACCCATGGCTAATATATTTGCATCATTATGTTCCCTTGATGCCTTAGCGGAGAAACAGTCACCGCAAAGAGCCGCTCTAATTCCGGGCACCTTGTTTGCAGCAATTGATATTCCGATACCAGTACCGCATATTAATATTCCCTTGTCATAATCACCTTTCATAATTGCTTCTGAAATGTCATGAGCAACATCAGGATAATCAATAGACTCAAGAGAATAACAGCCAAAGTCCGATACCTCATAACCTTTTGACTGGATATGCTCTAGTATTTCACTTTTTAACTTAAAACCACCATGATCAGATCCTATTGCAATTTTCATATTAATCTTCTCCTATTTGACTATCTAAAATACATAAAAGTTTCTTTATATATTCCGTTATTTCATTTCTACATTCAATATATGTATCTAAATTTCCTCCAAAAGGGTCAGAAATATTCCTAGTAATATCTTGAAA
>JARBUB010000083.1 GCA_029239905.1 Clostridia bacterium | reverse complement strand
TACTGGCAGAAGAAAGAGCTCTGTTGCAAGAGTTAGACTTATTCCAGGTGAAGGAAAAATAATAATAAATAAAAGAGATATAGATAACTACTTCGGATTAGAAACATTAAAACTAATCGTTAGACAACCATTGGTTTTAACTGAGACATTATCAAAGTACGATGTAGTAGCGAATGTACATGGTGGTGGCTACACAGGTCAAGCTGGAGCAATCAGACATGGTATTTCTAGATCACTTCTTGAAGTAGATGGCGGATTAAGAGGAGTTCTTAAGAAAGCTGGCTTCTTAACAAGAGATCCAAGAATGAAGGAAAGAAAGAAATACGGCTTAAAGAAAGCAAGAAGAGCACCACAATTCTCAAAGAGATAATTTGCTTACAAGAGAGACGATATGCATTTTGTATATCATCTCTTTTTTTTATAAGCTTATTTTTAAAAAGTAAAACAATTTGATATAATATAAATAATATCTTGATAAAAAATGACAAAAAATGAAAATATACTACTTACATTTTAATGTAAGGCAACGTTATAGAATTCATAAACAGAAGAATATCAGTAGAAAGGGGTAATTCCAATGGAAATCGAAAAGACTAATGGTATAAAATTCAAAAGTATAAGCTTGCCTAGACTTAATAATCTTAAGCCTAATATTGAATCCACAGCAATTAAGCTGATGGAGGAAGCCGGGGAATTAGCACAACTAATCGGAAAATTTAGATGTCTAAACGGTGAAAAGCATGAGATGGAGGAACAAGAAGTAATAGAAAAAATGTGTGAAGAGCTTTTAGATGTGGCGCAGGTAGCAGTATCCATGATGTTTGTATTAGAGGAAACCTACAATGTTGATATAGAAGAAAAAGTACAGCAGCATATACAGAAATTGATAAAGAAGAAATATATCACAGAATAAGCAGTGATTAAGTCTGCGAAGGAGCATGAAACCTTGATTTTAATGATAGATAATTATGATTCCTTTACATATAACCTTGTTCAATACCTACAGGCGCTTAACCAAGAGCTGGTAGTGCGTCGAAATGATGCCATCACCCTGCAGGAGATTGAAGAATTGAAGCCCAAAATAATAGTTCTATCTCCTGGACCTTGTAGTCCTAACCAAGCGGGAATTTGCTTATCTATTGTTGACGAATACAAAGGCAAGATACCTATTCTAGGAATTTGTTTAGGTCATCAAACCATTGGCCAAGCCTTTGGTGGAAAAGTTGTGAAAGCGGCAGAACCGGTTCATGGAAAGGTCCATAATATAATACATAGCAGCAAAGGTGTTTTCAAAGGATTGAACAATCCTTTGAAGGTAACAAGATATCATTCTCTTGTACTAGAAAGAGAAAGCTTGCCTTCTTGTCTTGAGGTGACTGCAGAGACAAATACAGGAGAGATTATGGGGATTATGCATAAGAAATACGCTATAGAAGGTGTACAGTTCCATCCTGAAGCTTTTTTAACAGAACAGGGTATGGAGCTTTTAGAGAATTTTATAGAAGCACATATATAAACAGAGAAAAATATCTTGTGCAAAACATAGTAAGGGGATGGTAAGTTTGATCATTGAGAAGATAAGTACAAAGTATACAGCCTTTGAACTATTCCATGCCTTCAAGGATGAGCCATACTGTTTCCTCTTAGATAGTAGTATGGAGAATGAAAAGCTAGGAAGATATACCTTTATGGGTAGCAAACCTTTCTTGGTTTTCAAGAGTAAAAATCAGGGTATCACTATTGAAGAAAATAATAATACCAGAAGTTTGATAGGGAATCCCTTCGATATACTAAAGGAGTTACTGGAAAAGTATAAAAACGAAGATAATGGAATGATACCTTTTCTAGGCGGTGCAGTAGGCTATTTTGCCTATGATATGGGCCATCATATAGAGGAGCTGCCAAGAATAGCTTTGGATGATGTCAGGATACCAGACTCTTGTTTCGGGTTCTATGACAGTATAATAGCCATAGACCATCAAGGGTCGGATACGTATATCATAGCAAATGGAATTAAGGAAAAGCCTGAGAATCTGGTAGAGGAAATCAAAAGAAAATTAAGCACCATAAATGCATTAAGTCTTGATAGAATGCCAGGAATAGCATGCGGGGAGATACAATCCAATTTTGTAAAAGAAGACTATTTAAAAGCTGTTCAAAGTATAAAAGATTATATTAGGGCAGGCGATATATATCAAGCAAACCTAACCCAACGTTTTAAATGTGACACTGAGGAAGCTCCTTTTAGTATATACAGCAGATTACGCCAGTTAAATCCGGCACCTTTTGCCTGTTATATGAATTTTGGAGAAGGTTATATATTAAGCAGTTCTCCTGAACGCTTTTTAAAAATACATGACAATTTAATTGAAACTAGACCTATTAAGGGAACCAGACCGAGAGGCAGGACAGCTGAAGAGGATAACGCAAACAAAGCAGAATTATTGTCCAGTGAAAAGGATAAGAGTGAGCTCCTTATGATCGTAGACCTGGAGAGAAACGATTTAGGTAAGGTATCCAGAACAGCTACAGTCAGGGTGCCAGAGCTTTTTTACCCTGAAGAATATGCAACAGTACACCATCTAGTTGCTGCGGTAACCGGAGAAAAACAAGAGGGTTTAGATGCAATAGATGTAATAAAGGCGGCATTTCCCGGTGGGTCAATTACGGGAGCTCCCAAGATTCGCTCCATGGAAATAATAGATGAACTAGAGCCGACACAGCGCAACATTTACACCGGAAGTATAGGATATATGGGCTTCAATGGAAGCATTGATCTGAACATTGCAATAAGGACAATTGTGATGAAAGATGGTACAGCCTATTTTCAAGCCGGCGGGGGTATTGTTTGGGACTCTATTCCTGAGTTAGAATATGAGGAAACACTTCATAAGGCGAGGGCTCTTTTTAGAACCTTAAAAAATGAGCAATAGGTGATGCAATGTATATTTACTATAATGATAAATTAGTTAAGGAAACGTGTCTGGACCTAAGGAGTCAAGGTTTTCAATTTGGTTACGGCGTGTTTGAGACTATTTTGGTTAAGGGCGGTGTACCCTGCTTTGTGGACATGCATTACAAGCGTCTTATTAAGGCATGCAGCAGGCTGGGATTAGAGCCAAGGCTCGATATGGAAACAATCAATAAGCAAGCTAAAAAGCTGTCTCAAGTAAATGATATTATTGAAGGAAGACTTAAAATAATTTGCTTTAGAGATACAGAGGCTGATGCTGCATTAATGACATTATCCCACTATAAGCAAGACGATGAACATATACAAAAGGGTATCAGTTTGGGAACCAGCAGCATTATGCGAAATCCTCATTCGCCTATGACGTATATTAAATCTCTTAATTATACAGAAAACATACTTGCTAAAGCTGAAGTTAAGTCAAAAGGTTATGATGAAGCTTTGTTTTTGAACATTTATAGTAAACTATGTGAAGGAGCAGTTTCAAATATATTTTGGATAAAAGATAATGTTATATATACACCTGATTTAAACTGTGGGTTACTAGATGGTATAACACGCAGACAAGTATTAGATATTTGCAGTCTTTTGGGACTTAGCTTTAAGATAGGCAGCTATGACCTGATAGAACTATTACAAGTAGATGAGGTGTTTATTACAAACTCGCTGATGGGTATAATGCCAGTCTGCAGGGTGGATAATACTACTTATAATATTTCCGGATACAAAATCACCAAAAAGCTTCAAGAAGAATATGTAAAACGGCTATACGAAGAGATATAAAGATCCTTCTGTACCATAGATGATACGTAGTGCGGTCATGCTGGAAAAGCGGAACACCTTAATCAAAAATAAATAACAGATAAAGAGGTATAAGCAAATGGATAAAGAAAAAATTGAAAGAGCAGTAAGAGATATATTAGAAGCAATAGGGGAGGACCCAGATAGAGAAGGACTTAAAGACACACCTGCAAGAATAGCAAGGATGTATGAAGAGATATTTGCAGGTATAAATGAAAATCCTAAGGATCATTTAAAAATTTATTTTCAAGAAGAGAAGTATGAAGAACTTGTTTTAGTAAAAGATATTCCATTTTACTCGACCTGCGAACACCATTTGGTTCCTTTCTTCGGAAAGGCTCATGTGGCATATTTGCCAAAGGGAGGCAGACTTTGTGGGCTGAGCAAACTAGCAAGAATAGTAGATACAGTTGCAAAGAGACCGCAGCTGCAGGAGAGAATAACTGCAACTGTCGCAGACTCTTTAATGGACGCTCTTAATCCCTATGGAGTAGTGGTTGTAGTGGAAGCAGAACATATGTGTATGACAATGAGAGGCATAAAAAAACCTGGATCTCAGACTGTGACTTCAGCTGTAAGAGGTTTCTTCAATAAAGATGTGGCAGCAAGAGCAGAGGTTATGTCCTTAATAAATAGTGGGAGATAGCAGGAGATAAAATATGAGAAATGTTTTACTAAGTGTACATAGAAAGTCCCCGGTGCAGGCAGGAAAATATACATTCGAATTTGGCAAAAGAACTTATATTATGGGAATACTAAATGTAACCCCAGACTCTTTTTCTGATGGAGGAGACTTTGTTGATATTGAAGTAGCGGTGCGGCATGCAAAGCAAATGGTAGCAGACGGCGCTGACATCATTGACATTGGTGGAGAATCTACAAGACCTGGCTTTGATGAGGTTACGGCAGAACAAGAATTGGAGAGAGTCATACCTGTAATAGAGAGATTGGTCAAGGAAATTGACGTACCTATATCTATAGATACATATAAAGCAGCGGTGGCTGACAAGGCAATCGAAGCTGGTGCCGTAATAATTAATGATATTTGGGGGATGCAGAAGGATCCTAAGATGCCTGAAGTAGTTGCTAAACATCAAGTTCCGGTTATTATTATGCATAATCAGCATGGTACAAAGTATAACGGTGACATCATGGAGGAAATAAGCATTTTCCTTAGACATTCAATTGAGTTAGGACTCAAGGCAGGTATTAAGCTTGAAAATATGATATTAGATCCCGGAATTGGATTTGGTAAAACCTCAGAGCAAAATGTCATAGTTATGGCAAGAATGGGAGAGTTGAACGATTTGGGGTGTTCCATATTGTTGGGGACATCAAGAAAATCATTCATAGGAAAAATACTAGGGCTAGTTCCGAAAGAAAGGGTCGAGGGTACCGTAGCCACTACAGTAATGGGAATCATGCAAGGAGCAGACATTGTAAGAGTTCATGATATAAAGGAGAATCTAAGAGCAGCAAGGGTTACAGATGCTGTTGTGAGAGGATGGAAAGACAATGGATAAAATATTAATGAAAGATTTAAGCTTCTATGGATACCATGGTGTGCTGCCGGAGGAAAACAAGCTTGGGCAGAAGTTCATGGTTGATGCAGTGCTGCATGTGGACTTAGAAGAAGCTTGCAATAGTGATAATGTTTTTGATACAGTAAGCTATGCAGAGGTATATGAAATAATACAATACCATTTGACTATAAAGCAATATAAACTGATAGAAGCTCTGGCTGAGAATATATCTAAAGAGATCTTCCAAAAGCATCGTAAGGTACAAGAAATAGAAATTACTATTAAGAAACCTGAAGCTCCAGTAAATGGGATCTTTGACTATTTCGGAGTAGAAATCAGGAGAAAAAGAAATGCCTAGAGCATACTTGGGCATTGGCGGTAATATAGGAAATGTCAAAGAAAATATTGAGGAAGCTTTGAAAATGCTTCAAGAGGGAAATGTATTGAAGCTTCGGAGAATTTCATCCTATTATGAAACAGCCCCTGTAGGTTATGAACAACAGGAATGGTTTTTGAATATTGTTGCAGAGGTAGAAACCCAACTAACCCCTTATGAGCTTCTTTCACATTGCAATAAAGTAGAGCACCAGTTAAAAAGGGAAAGACTTATCAGATGGGGGCCAAGGACAATAGATATAGACATTCTTCTATATGAAGATTACGTAAGCGATGAAGAAAAACTTACAATACCTCACCCTAGGATGCATGAGAGAGCTTTTGTTATGATACCGCTGCAGGAAATAGCTCCTGATCTATATATGAATGGTCGTAGCATAATGGAAATCTCGAGTAACTTAAATAATCAAGAAATAAGGAAGCTGAAAAATGGTTAAAATAGCTGCCATTCATGGGAGTCCACGAAAGGGTCAGAATAGCGATACTTTACTTGATGCAGTTTTAGAAGGAATGATGATTGAACAACATCAAGTAAGGCATATTTATACTGCATCGGCGAATATCAAGCCCTGTACCGCCTGCAATGCCTGTTTAAAGCATCCAGGATGCATTATAAGCGATGATATGCAGGAAGCTTATAAAGTGCTTGATGAGGCTGATATCGTGATTACAACGACTCCCGTCTATTTTCATAGTGTTACCGCACAATTAAAGACCTTTATAGACAGAACCCAAGCAGTTTGGGGAAGCAAGTATGTATTGGAAAGTACAATAATCAGTAGAAAACGACGATTAGGCTTTACCATATGTACAGGCGGCCCACCGGAAGAAAATAGTTATTTTGACTGCACTCTAAAAGTCCTTGATATATTTCATAAATGCATAAACGCTAAGCTGACAGGTATTTTAACTGTGGCTGATGTAGACCGTAAGCATGTAGGAACCAGAGAAGATGTTTTGGAACAGGCACGTCAAGAGGGAAGAAAGCTTATGGAACAGTATAGAAACATCTAGGGGTCGCTCATGCAGCGCCCCCTAAAATTATGCCAATAATTATATATATATGTTATGAAAAACAACTAGCAATACAAAATCAGTAGAAGCATCTGATTTTGTATGAACAAAAATGTATTTTCACAACATATAGATTAAGGAAAATATTTTGTACTATATGAATTTAATGTAAAATGTTTAGTACAAAATATATAGGTCATGCATATTGCGTCAGTTCTTTAAATATCAATAAAATGAATACTTAAATGAGGTGATGCAATTGAAGGTTTATATACTGAATATGAAGCAAATGTCACGTTTATTCTATAGAATAATGCTGCTCCTTATATTTGCAGCCACTTTTCTTTATGCATCACAGGATGCTATAAAAACTGCCTCTATTCCAATAAAAAATATGATTGTTATCATTGATGCTGGCCATGGAGGGAGAGATAACGGAGCAATAGGTATAAGTGGAACAGAGGAGGATGGCATTAATGTAAAGATTGCCTTGAAGCTAAGAAGGTTGATTGAACAAGCAGGCGGTGTGGCGCTGATGATTAGAGAAGATGATAGTGGTCTGTATGATCCAAATAAAAGAACAGGAAGAAAATTAGAAGATCTGCAAAATAGAATGAAAATATTAAGTGAAAGTGATGCTGATGTAACAATTAGTATACATCTTAATAGCTTCCCTCAAGGTCAGTATTATGGAGCACAGACCTTCTATAAGGAAGGAGACGACAATAGCAGGAAACTGGCAGAATATATACAAAGGGATCTTTTGACAATTATGGATAGAGGAAATGACAGAAAGATCAAACCCAAAAGTGATCTCTATATTTTTAAAGGCAATAGTATACCTGGAGCACTGGTTGAATGTGGATTCCTTTCTAATCCGGAGGAAGAACATCTTTTAACTCAAGACAATTATCAAGAACGCCTGGCCTGGTCAGTCTTTTCAGGGATAGTGAAGTATTTTGAGGAAGAAAATCGAACAAAATAGAGTTATTCAAAAGTGGATGCAAGCTCATTTAGCCGCATCCACTTTTTTATACTTCTTGTTGTTTAATTACATTAATTGAATATTTGGGACGTACATACCTTACACACAATTAACATATGTATTTTTACGGATAGCTTATACCCATAGGGTATCGGTATAAGCTATCAAAAAGTATGTCTCTTGTTAATAGATTTACTTGGATATTTTTCTTGACAAGGCAAGTTTATAAGTATAGAATTAAATTGTTAACCAAAGTTAACTTTTTAAATGCGGCTATTACCTGTATTTAATGGAGGGTAAAGTGAATAATAACGAATCAATGGAAATGTATCTAGAGACTGTTTACATATTGGAAAGCAACCACGGTCATGCACATGGGGTAGAGATCGCAAAACGTCTGGGTGTTTCAAAACCAAGTGTAACAAAGGCGATCAAATATCTTAAAGACCAAGAGTTTGTTAATATGCAAAGGTATGGGACGATTACATTAACTGAAAAAGGCAGAGAACTATCTGAGAAAATATATAATAACCATCACTTGATAGAACGATTCCTTGAGCATTCGCTTCAATTATCGTCAGAGCAGGCTGGCATCAATGCATGTAAAATTGAACATATTCTGAGTGATGAGATGTTAGATGCTATTAAAAGCTATTTAAAGAAGAACAATATTGATTTGTAGAAGATGTAGACTTTGGGGGGGATAGATGTGGATAACACGTTCAGTAGTAAAATAGTATTACAAACCAATCAAAGGATAGAAAGATGTGGTAGTGGAGTGACGAGCTTGGTAAAGGCACAGATTGGCAGAGAGTACATTATTAAAGAAGTTAAGACCAATGATGAAGAGCTTAAGAATTTTCTATTTACACTAGGATGTTACGAAGGTGAAACAGTGACAGTGCTATCAGTACTTAGTGAAACTTATGCTATTTCTGTAAAGGATGCAAGATATAGTATTGATAAAGATTTAGCTGAAGCTATATTGGTTTAAATATTTTTTTTGGTGACAAAGTTAACTTAAGTTAACTTTGATATATAAATTTATAAATTTTATGAAACTACTAAACATAACAAGTTAGCCGAAACTAACAAATATCATGTTTATTATGGAGGGATCATATGAGAGTAGCACTTACGGGAAATCCGAATAGTGGAAAAACGACTTTATTTAATGCGATAACAGGTAGAATTGAGCAGGTAGGTAACTGGGCAGGTGTAACGATTGAAAAGAAGGAAGGGGAAATAAAGAAGAGCCTTATTCAGGGAAATACTGCTATGATAGCAGTTGACCTTCCTGGAGCATATTCAATGTCGCCGTTTACTTCGGAGGAAAACATTACGAGGGATTTCGTTAAAAACGAGAATCCAGATGTAATTATTAACATTGTTGATGCGACGAATTTAAGCAGAAGTTTATTTTTTACAACTCAGCTTCTTGAGCTTGGAATACCAGTCGTCGTAGCACTTAATAAGAGCGATTTAAATAAGAAAAAAAGGACAGCGATCAATGTAGCAACATTGTCCCAAAGACTAGGGTGTCCTGTTGTGGAAACGGTAGCGACTGTCGGAAGCAATAGTGGTCTAGAAAAACTAATTTCTACTGTAGTAGATGCCAGAGGCAATAAGCAAAAAGCGCCTTATGATGCTTCAGCAGTTAATATGGCTGATAGAAGTGCAGTTGAAGTTTCAGATAAAAAACGATATGAACTTGTAAAAGGCATTGTTTTAGAAGTTGAACATAGAAAAGTAAACAGCAATCGTCAAACAACTCAGGACGCTGTTGACAGAATTGTAGCACATAAGTGGCTTGGCATTCCAATCTTTGCAGTAGTGATGTGGGCAGTATTTTCAATTTCACAGACTCATTTAGGACCGCTCTTTGCTGATACCCTTGTTGGCTGGATAGATAGATTCAATGGCTGGGCTGGGGGATTGCTTGGAGAAGGGGTATCCCCTGTGCTTAAAGCCATTCTTTTGGACGGTATTATAGGGGGCGTTGGAGCTGTTGTAGGCTTCCTGCCGCTTATTATGGTATTATTCTTCTTGCTGGCATTGCTTGATGATTGTGGATATATGGCACGCGTTGCTGTAGTTTGGGATCGTTTCTTCAAGCGAGTAGGTTTATCAGGTAAATCAATTATACCTATGATAATTGGTACAGGATGCAGTATTCCAGGTGTCATGGCAACTAGAACGATTAAAAATGAAAGACAAAGAAGAACAACTGCAATGTTAACAACTTTTATGCCCTGTGGAGCGAAGTTGCCTGTTATCGCATTATTTGCTGGTGTGTTCTTTAATGATGCAGCATGGGTAGGAACTACTATGTATTTCGTAGGTATTGCAATTATTATTTTGGGAGCCCTTATTGTAGTAAGAATTACCGGTGAACAAAATGCAAGATCTTTCTTCATTATGGAGCTGCCGGAATATAAAATCCCAAGTATAAAGTTAGCTGCAATAGCTATGTTATCCAGAGCAAAATCATATATTGTGAAAGCAAGTACAATAATCCTTCTTTCAAATGTAACAGTACAAATCATGCAAACATTTAACTGGCAATTCCAAGTAGTTGCTGAAGGTGCTGAAAACACCAGTATTCTAGCTAGTATCGCATCTCCATTTGCTATTATATTGATACCTTTGGGATTTGGTGTATGGCAATTGGCTGCAGCAGCGATTACTGGTTTCATTGCAAAAGAGAACGTAGTCGGTACACTAGCAGTGGTAT